>JAFOMV010000140.1 GCA_017418765.1 Ruminococcus sp.
TCCGTGACCTTGAGATAAGAGGTGCGGGAAGTATACTCGGCGGCCGTCAGCACGGTCACATGGAAGCTGTCGGATACGATATGTACCTGAAGCTTCTCTCCGAAGCCATAGCAGAGGAAAGGGGAGAAAAGCCTGAAAAGATACCTGAGTGCCTTGTGGATATCCAGATAGATGCTCACATCCCCGAAACCTATATTTCAAGCCTTAATCAGCGTATTGATATGTACCGCAAGATAATGATGGTCAACGAAGACGGTGATAAGACCGATCTTATCGATGAGCTGATAGACCGCTATGGTGAACCGCCTAAATCGGTGATGGGACTTATTGAGGTATCACTTCTGAGAAACAAGGCGGCACATCTTGGTATTACCGAAATATCTCAGAAAAACGGCGCAATGTATTTCTACACGGAGTATCTCTGCCCCGAACAGATAGCGGCGCTTTCTCAGGCGTACAAGGGCAAGATAACATTCAACGGCATGGGCAAATCCTATGTATCAGTGAAGATACTGCCAAAGGTAAAACCTTTCGACATGATGAAGGATACAGTTGAAATGATATATCAGAACAGACCACAGGATAAATAAATGACTAATTAACATTTAATTAAACCGATATTAATAGTTAATTACAGAATTTTTCTTAAATACCACTATTATTTTATTGCAAAACATGATAAAATAATATTATGAGAGGATGGACACTTGTGTCCGTTAACAATGCGGCAGTCCCGTTGACTGCCGCAGCAACCTTACAAGGAGAAACAATTATGAATTACAGAAACATCATTGCAGGAGCTATGGCTTTTGCTCTTGCAGCAGCCGCTGCAGGCTGTGCAGACAACAATTCCAGTACAACAGATCAGTCATCTTCAACAGCAGAAACTACAACAACTGCCGAAACAACGACTGAGGAGATAACTGAGGAAGAAACAACAGAAGAAGCGACAGAAGAATTATTGCCTCCCGAACCCGTTGAGGCTTCTGACCCTAATGCAGTAACATTTGACAATGATGACATCTCTTTTGCAACCATTATTTCCGATAATGATTCTGCCGCTGTAGGTGAACTCTCTGTAGAAGAAGTTATGGGAAACAAAATGCTGAAATTTACTGATGATAATTCCGTACCTCTCGACGGAAAAGTTCAGAAACTCAGCATTAATGCCGCTAAACTTTTAGGTGCCGAGAATCTCCCCAAAGTCCGCAGGATAGAGTTTGACCTTTATGCAAAGGCTACTGCCGACAACTTTGTAAATGATGACGGCGAAAACGTTTTTGCTCCCGGATGGATCGGCGGAGGCGGCGGTACTGTTACTGCCAAGGATGATAAGTGGTACGATTTCTCTGAATTTTCAGGCGGCGAGTACAACTTTGAGCTTTCGGGCGCTGTTCACGGTGAATTCAAGTTCCTGCTGGCTGATTCAGGCGTATGCTGGTCCGAGGATATGACAGATGCCAATTTCCTTATCATGAGATGGGGAATATCAAATGAGGCAGATCTGTATATTGATAATATCGTTTTCTATGATGAGGATGATAACTCCATCCCGATAGCAGGCGATAATGCACAAAGCGAAGAAACTTTTGAAGGCGAGGATACACCTGCTGCCTGATAACAGCGATCCTTTTTAATGAAATTTTGCCCCCTTATAGGATACACATCAGTAGTGAATGGTCTGCCATTTTCTGAATGTGTGCCCTATAAGGGGGCAATATCATTAATGTAATAGTATCAGACTAAGATCAAGCCCAATAAAAAAGCCGAACCTGCTGCTGCTATAGCTACGACTATCAGCGGCATTTCAAGGAAAGCAAGTATCACCGCTACCGCTGTGCCTGCAATTGCTGTATAGATATTGCCTGTACTGTAAAATATGGCAGGTATCGTCATGGCGCTGAGAACGGCATAGGGAATATAATACAGAAAGCTTCTGAAAAAGCGTGACTTTATTTTTTTTCCGAAGAAAGTGAAAGGTATCATTCTTATAAGGTATGTCACCCCTGCCATAACGGCAATGTAAACTGCAACGCTCATTATGATTCATCCTCCTCATCTTTTATCGGGAAAAATGCTGCGGCTGCTGCGGAGGCTATCACAGCGCTGATTATTACTGCAAAACCTGATGATACCATAGTCAGCAGGTATCTGAACACTATGCTTATTACTGCCGCTGTTACTACTGCAAGTAGTACGCTCTTTTCCTTTTTTGCAGGCGGCACTATTATTGCGAGGAACATACCGTAAAGAACTATACCCATAGCGTTTGTTACGGATACAGGCAGCATACTTCCTGCTGCGGCACCGATAATAGTACCTGTGACCCATCCGAGGAAAGCAACGAATATCATCCCGTACATATAAGCAGGCGACAGCTTTTCTTTTTGTGCAGAGCATACGGCGAATATCTCATCTGTTATGCCGTATGAAGCGGCGAGCCTGTGGGGAAATGTAAAACCTTTTCCGAGCTTTTGTGACAGCGAGAGAGCCATCAGCGAATAGCGGATATTTATAGTCAGCTGAACAAGTATCATTTCTATCAGTGCTCCCGAATGGCGTATAACTTCTACTCCGCCGAGCTGACCTGCCGAAGTAAGGTTAGTTGCCGATATCATGGCAGACTGAAACACTGAAAGTCCTGAACGGACTGCAAGTATCCCGAAACCGAAAGATACCGAAAGATATCCCAGACATATCGGTATGCCGTGAGACATACCCTTAGTGAATCCTGATCTCATATATTATTCCTTTCTTTTGTGCTGTTATGACGCAACGTTATAATTATAACATAATGCGGCGGCAACGTCAATATTTGACATAATTACTGCTTTAAAACAGACATACATACTTGACATATTTATGTGAATATGGTACAATTTAATCAACAAACGCCGTATTTTATTGAACAGTTGATAATCGCTGTAAAATTTATTAATTGATGCTGGATGATATGTTGATATCAAGCTAACGGGGGGATATTTATGAGAAGGCTTAACATTGCGTTATCGCTTATCCTTGCTTCATCATTGGCATTTCAGAGGATGACTGTTCCAGAGACAGGAAAGAAAGTGAATGTTTTTGCCGGTAATATTCAGATCTATGAGGAAGATGTCTATACGTATGATGTAAGAAGCAATGATGAATGGGAGTATATAGTAAGGATCAAAGATGGCCATGAAGAACTGGATACACTTTGCAGTTACATCGGAAAAGAAACAGATGTGTATATTCCTTTAACTGTGGATGGACTTGCTGTTACATCTGTGTCAGCTTCAGATCTTATAATGGGAAGCGATCTTTCCGATGCCTGCAAAAAAGGGGAGATCATAGAGGAATTATCGTTTCATTTCCCTGAAGGCTGTAGTGTACAGGATATCGAACAGTCTAAAAATGCCGTATACAGCATTTATGCAGGAGTGAAAAGCGTTACGCTGTATCTGCCTGATGGTACGAAAAGGACATTCAAGCGGGTAGCGGAGGACGATCCTTATACCCAATTCCTAAACTCGGAATGGGAATATAAAGTGCTTGATGAATATGACAAAAAAACAGGCAAGCAATGCATTGAACTAACACGTTATAAACGTCAGATAGGGAATGATAATTACAGCATAGTTCTGCCTTATATTATCGGAAATTACATTGTATCAAGAGTTTCGGCATCTGTATTCGGAGGAAAGGATATAAATCAGTTCATTATTACTATCCCTTATAAGATAGTCAGAACATACAGATATGAGGATTTCGACACCTATCCTTCACCTATTACCTATGAGGATGGCTGGCTCGACGGCAACGGCAGCGTTACTGTGAGATACAAGAACTATGAAATTAACGAAAACGAAAATGTAACACAGAGAAGCTACAGCTATTGCGATTATACGATGAATAATGACCCTGAATACGGCGGTAATTTTACTTTGCAGACTATTCATGGATCAGAATGGTACAACAGCTATGGCTCAGAAGATAAAGCGTATGATATTGAAGTCCCCGATCATATCGGAGGCTACCCTGTACGTTCTGTCGGCTGCGGACATAGTATCAGCATACCATACGATAAGCGCCAGTTCAACATCAAGCTGCCCGATACTGTTACATATATAGCACCCGAAGCATTTTTCGGCATTAATGTTATTTCGGTAAATATCCCTGATAAGGTAAGGATACTTCCGCCCCACTGCTTCACTGACTGCAAGATGCTGAAAGAGATAAGCGGAGGAAAAGGCGTTCAGTTCATATCTGATGAGCTGTTTTCACCATTTACGCAGTTCAAGGAAAACGAAAATGTAAGACACTGCGGCGAAAAAAGCACTACTCCCGACAGTGCTGCAAAAGTTTTTGACAGCAGCAAAAAGCTTTTTTTCAATTACAATAATGACAGCGGAAACAACTCCTTTATGGTCACGGATGAGGAAACTTCCTGCACATATCGTATACACGTTGATATTGACAGCGGAGAGCTTTCGGCTGAACTAATCTATGTTCCCGATGACAAGCCGGATATCCCAGATACTTTCTGCGGTATCCCTGTAACATCAGCTCTGTCGGATACAGTTCCGAGAGGATGTGACCTTTTTATACCCGATACCGTCAGGAAAATGGATATCAACGAAATAAGATACTATAATGATGACCTAAGAACTTATGAAAATGCAAGAGATAAGTATTCTGCGCTGACAAGGGGGATGAATGTAAAAAGTAAGGATCTGGAAATAGGCAGAGATATGTTCAATCACTTTAGTCTTACCTCTGTTATGTTTCCGGGAAGCATACATATTGCCAAGCAAAGCGGAGGTCTGAAACAGCTTGAAAAGCTGAATTTCACAGGTGAGGGAAGTGATATCATATTGGATGATGAAGCTTTCTTTTATGCGTCGGCACTTAAAGAACTCAGTTTCCCGAAAAAATGCAGTGAGCTGAAAATAGGAGATTCAGCCTTTTTCCACAGTCAGATATCATCGCTTGTTATACCTGAGGGCACTTCGTATATCGGAGCACACGCATTTGAATCCGCTGTCAGCGGTCTGACTATAAACGGCTCACCGAAGGTAGGCGAGAAGGCTTTTGCCAATAATCACGATCTGAAGGAAGTCACTGTAAACGGAAGCCCCGAATTTGCGGATTCTGCTTTCTTTAACTGTACAGAGCTTGAGAATATCAATATAGATATATCCGCTCCGTTCAACAGCAGAACTTTGAAAAATTGCAGCAAGCTCAGCAGGATAAACGGTGAGGCGGTCTTCGATGCAAAAGGCGTACCTGAAAGCAAATACATAGGCTTTATCGAAAAGAACTTCAAAAACTCCGAGAATAACGGTATAGCTGACAAATACGTAATGTACCGCATAAAGAATATCCTTGCTGAAATGGGCACTGATAAAATGAGTGATATATGCAAAGTAAGGGCAATACATGATAAAATATGCAGTATGGTATCCTATGACCTTGATGATATCGATGCTGTGAAAAATCATACGGATATATCTGTTTTTCTAAATGACAGCAGTGTTTGTGACGGCTATGCACGTGCTATGAATCTCATGCTTCACGAGGCCGGGATAGAAAGCTGTTACGTAGAAAGTGAGGATCACGCATGGGTGATAGTAAAACTCGGAAATCATTATTTCCATGTTGACCCCACATGGGATGACAAGGAAACCATCGTCTATGACTGGTTCCTGAAAAGCGATGCGGAGATAGACGGCAAGGATTCACATATTGACTGGAGAGTTTTCAGTCCGTCATATATGCACGATTTTCAGCGCAGCGCTCTGCCCGAATGTAAGGATATAATGGGCGATGTGAACGGCAACGGCATAGTGGATGGTATCGATGCCTCGGCTATACTTTCAGCCTATACAGCGGCTTCGGTAGGAAAAGATACAGATATCGACGTCATACTTGCGGATTATGATTATAACGGCATAATAAACGCAGTTGACGCATCTGCGGTGCTTACAAGGTATGCAGAACTTTCGGCAGGAAAGTAAAACTGATACCGCACAAATAAAAAACGAATTTTTTCCATGAATCAAATCAGAAGAACAGCACATAATTATTTTGCGGAGATATTCCGCAAAGAGAGGTGTTTCCCATGAAAAAGACAGCTTACATCTCTGCTGTTCTCTCTGCGCTTATGGTACAGCCTGCTGCTGTGTACGCTTCTGATAATACTTGTCACGGCTACGGACAGGGAACAGCTGTAGATGAAAAGAACCGCCCCTGCGATGCTGTGAGCTTCACGGAAAGATACAGCGGACTGGGTGCATACGCTCTGACTTCCGATGAAAACAGGATAGTGATCACATTCGACCAGGGCTACGAAAACGGATATACCTCAAAGATCCTTGATACTCTCAAAGAGAAAAACGTCCAGGCTGTGTTCTTCCTTACAGGAGATTACGCAAAGAGCGAGCCTCAGCTAATAAGGCGTATGATAAGCGAAGGGCATATTCTCGGTAATCACAGTATGAATCATTCCTCTCTGCCTTCTCTGTCACAGGATGGTGCGAGGGAGGAGATAATGTCGCTCCACAACTATATACTCAATAATTACGGATATGAGATGCAGTACTTCCGTCCGCCCTGCGGAGAATACTCCGAACAGACGATGGAGATAACACAGAAATGCGGATATAAGACTTTATTCTGGAGTTATGCCTATGTTGACTGGAAACAGGAGGCACAGCCTGAACCTGCGGCTGCACTTGAAAAGCTGACGGATTCGGCACACGGGGGAGAGATACTTCTTCTTCACTCTGTTTCATCAACTAATGCTGAGATACTCGGTGAACTTATCGACAGCCTGCGAAGCAAGGGCTTCAGGGTATAATAGCTTGTTCGCAGAAATATGAGAACAAGTGCTATAAAAAAGCCGTACAGAAATTCTTCTGTACGGCTTTACCTGTTTTTATAGTGTCGGAAACCATCCCCATAGCTCCCGACACACCCCTGCCGTGCCTGTTGCACGGCTTTTGGCGCCCCATGCGCCTTATCCCTATATGGACAGATGAGACACCGCCGAAGCGGTATACATACCCCATGCCCCGTCCCCCACGGAGCAGTGCCCAATAATGTATATCACGCAAGTTATCATATACCATCGAAAAAAACTCCGATGATCCTTCCGAAAAGATCGAATACAGCATCTATTATCCAAGTGTATTCCGAATCTTTTCTTTTGTATTTACACATACCATTTGCCGTCCCCTACGGCTTTATCATGACAGATGAGCCTGATCATTCCCCATCACATATGCAGCTGATGAGACAGAGCCGAATATATCGGATATCTTGTCAAATATGCTGGCAATTACCCCTAACTGCCATATTTTTCTGCTGCTGTTCTTTATAATCATATTTAGTTATCCTCCGTCTGTGCAGGTTCAGGAGCGCTGTATGACTGTGATGAAGATCTGTCATCGATATCCATGTTTATAAGGATACCGCTGTCGCTTCCTGTGACCTTAGGCATAACACCATTCCACTTCTGTATCTGCTCATAAGCTATTACCTTATTGGAAAGTGATTCTTCAAGGAGCTTATTCGCATCCGCCTGAGCCTGAGCTTCAGCAAGTATAGCCTCTGCTTCGGCATTGGCAGCTATGACCTTCTTTTCTGCTTCGGTTTTTGCAATGACCTTAGCCTGTTCCTGTTCGGTCTTGGTCTTGAGAAGATTCTGCTCAGCTACCTGTTTTGCCTCGATCGCTGTGTTGAATTCAGCTGAGAAATCGAAGTTTACTATATTGAATTTTTCTATATAAATACCATATCCATTGAGCTTCCTGTCAAGATCGCTCTTTACCTCGTCACCAACAGCAGCACGCTCTGTTATGAGCTGCTCTGCGGTATACTTAGCTGTGGCGGACTTCATACATTCCTGCACTACGGGAGTGATAAGGACTGTCTGATAGTCGATGCCAACATTTTTATACATATCAGCTGATTTATCGGAAACGAGCCTGTAGTTTACAGCGATGGTGCTGCTTACAGTCTGTAGGTCCTTTGAAACAGCTGATGCAGGGGTCTCGTATACCTGTATCTTATTGGACATACTTTCTACCTGCTGTACAAATGGAGCCTTTACGTGAAAGCCCTCAGAAAATGATGTTTCAGCTACTTTGCCAAGGGTAAGTATAACGCCTGTATTACCTGCCGGTACTATCGTAAATGAGCTTGCTGCAAGAATGATGGCAGCAATTGCGATAGCGGCGAACTTTACGCCCTTGAAACTCCTTTTGATGGAACCGTCTTTATTTAGTTCCTGTATCTTATTCATAATCTTTCTCCAGTTCTATATCGTTATATATCTCAGGTGATATTGACCTGTTTATTTATAGGTTTTTTCTGTTTTTTGCTTCAGTGCATGTCCGAGCAGTATAACGAGAAGATCGTCTATCGGGCCCGGTGCGAGATCATTAGGGGACAAAACATAAATGAGAACCAATAATGTGATGATTATTTTTCCTGTATTATTCATGTACATCCTCCTTTTATCTTTCCTCGAATTCTTCAAGGATAACTTTAAGACCTGTCTCCATTTCTGATTTAAGAAAACCGCTTCTGTAGGCAAGTATCATGACATACATAGCTTTTTTCAGCTTATCCTCGTCAGCGATCTCGCTGGAGTATTTTTCCACTTCCTCTCCTACAAGCTTTTTGATAGAATCTGTATCGAACGCACCCTTTTCCTCAGCTTCAAAAATGATCCTGCAAAGGATATTGTAAAGAAGCTCGTCTGCGATGATGTCATCGGAAGTATCCTCAACGTCGCCGTTGACGTAGACCATCAGGTTAGCGATATCGTCCAGCTTCATAGCGCCTCTCAGCATATTCATAAGAAGTATCCTCAGCACTTGCTGCTGTGAATATTTTTTTCTTCCTCTTGTAGGTGATACCCAACCTCGCTTTATCCAGTTCTGAATGGTAGTACCTTCAAGGCCTGTAAGCTTAGAGAGCTGTGAAAGCGTAAGACCGCCTGTAGCTTCCAGTATCGGGGAGATTACAGAAAAAGCGGAGTCTCGTGCCAGTTCAGTGAATTTCATTGTTGTGCCTGGTATGAATCGATTCAAGGTTCAAGACCTCCTCTCACGTGATGATATGATTATATCATAAGTTCATATGAACCGCAAGTGCGTTCCTGAGATGAAAAACGATGATTTCTTTCATTTTTTATAATTTTTTCTGATATATCTTTCAAATTCTGATTTTTTCGTTGATTTTCATTGTTTTTTGCACAGGAATGTTTTTGTTTGAAAATAATCTTCGGCTTGCCGAAAAACAAATTTATAGTGTTGCCTTAACTATTTTCTCATGCCTGCATTTATATGTTTCCACAAAGAAAAAAGGGAAGTGATCCTCCGCTGAGGACATCTTCCCTTATCGTTATGCAGTTTTGAGGAGCATTACATAGTAATGACGAAGCAGATATCTTTTCCCTCCTGATTTATCACATTGATCTTGAATTTATGCTTATCTATGATGGATTTTGCAATAGCAAGACCAAGACCGTATCCGCCCGTAGCCCGGTTTCGTGATTCATCACTGCGGTAAAAGCGTTCAAATATTCTTTCCTTGTCTTCATTTTTAATGCCCTGACCTGTATTGTATACCGAAAAGACCTTTTTATCTCCCTGATGTTTCAGCGTGACTTTGACTGTTCCGCCGTCATTTGAATATTTAAGGGCGTTGTCAATGAATATGGCAGCCATCTGTTTGATGTGCTTTTCGCTGCCGTTTATGGTAATACCCTTATCCACATCTATTATGAATTTCTTGTTCTGTTCAAATGCCTGACATTCAAATGGAAGCGCTGTATTTTCTATTGCCTTGCTAAGATCAAAATCTGTTGTAATGAAGTCTTTTGAGCTGTTTTCGAGCCTTGTAAGATTGAGAAGGTCATTTACAAGCACGCTCATTCTGTCGGTTTGTGATCTGATGTAGCTGAGCCATTTGTTTTCACCTATTTCGCCCTCAAGTACATCTGCATTGGCAGATATTACAGTAAGCGGAGTTTTCAGTTCGTGGCTGGCATCTGATACAAACTGCTTCTGGCGTTCAAAGGCTATTTTGATAGGCTCGATGCTTTTTTTACTGAGGAAGTATGCGGCTATTGAAAGTATTATTATGCTGATAAGACCTATTACGATGGTTATATGTTTCAGATTTTTCAGCATATCTATTTCACCGCTTTTGTCGGTGAATACGATCAGAGTGCCATTGTGTTTGGACATGCGGCAGAATTGAAGATTACCCAGCATACCATTATCGCTTTTTTTGCTTAGTATCTCTGTAATGTATTTCTGTGCGGTGTCCTCGGATAATTCATCGTTGTTGAGTACTGCTTTATAGCCGCCTTTCTGGTCTGCCATTACTGCAAAAAACTCTATAGAGCCTATACTTTTGGGTATGTTTTCAAAGTGCCTGCCGTTCATTCTTTCTTCAGGCGGGATGTCCTCATGGGGCGGCTGCGGTATTGCTGATGTTTCAGAAGTATTAACCGGCATGGAAGTGGTCACTGCTGATGTGGAAGTATTTGCAAGGAGCATGATACCGCCGCTGGAAGTATCGTAAAATGAGGATCTTACTATTTTTTCATCATCGTCATCATCATCATCGCTTTTTTTATTTTCGTCTGATCTGTTTTCCCACCAATGGGGATATGGCTGGTCCTCAGCAGACCACTGATCACTGCGGCGTTCCTTTTTTTCTTTGCGGCGTTTTTGTCTTTCACTGCGTTCATCGTCATCATCATCGTCCTGATCAGAAGGCTGAGGAGTTTCTGTATGGGGAGCCTGAGTCTGCGGAACAGGCAGAGTTTCGTTTACTGCATTGTTTTCTTCCGGAACATATGCTTCTTCAAGGGAAACCTCCCCGAATACAGCTTCTGTAAGCGATTCAGGTTCGGATATGTTTTCTGCCTCGGTGACAGCCTCAGTGGAAGTTGCTGTTGTAGTTGAGGAAACAACGGTAGTTTCCTCGGTGCCGCTGTTTTCGTCAGCAGGCTTTTCGGGAGGAGTTTCCTTCCAGATATCGAACTTTCTTGGCTCAGCACCGACAGGGCGTTTCATATTGAACTTATTCGTGTTATCATCATATTCTATGCCTGCGGCTATCTGTTCGAGCACATATTCCGACTGTCGGCTCATTACTTCTCTTGTGATGATATTTACCGCACCGAGCAGACCGATGAATACAGCCAGAAGAATACTTGTTATGACCGAA
>JAFOMV010000141.1 GCA_017418765.1 Ruminococcus sp.
CTTGCTGTTTCAACAGCGACCTCACCGAGCTGCTGAGCAGCTGTGAGAACAACATTGCCTTCCTTGTCAAGTCTGTCTGAGTATCCGATATTGATAGCGCAGTCGCCCATAGCGATCTTTTCCTCAACGCCGTCCTTGTCACGGAAAAGGATGAAGCTTGAGCTTACGAGGTTAGCGCCCTTCTTAGTCTTGATGATCTGGAGAGCAGGACGAACTGTATCAGCTGTGGAATATGTAGCACCTCCGAGAAGTGCGTCAGCCTTGCCCATCTTAACGAGCATTGTGCCGAAGTAGTTTGACTTCTGGAGAGCAGCACGGCACTCATCCTCAGTCATCTTACCCTTTCTGAGTTCAGCCATAGTCTTTACCATAGCGTCCATCTCACCGTAAGCAAGGGGATCAATAACTGTAGCCTTATCAACGTTAAAACCGCCGTCCTTAGCAGCAGCCTTTACTTCGTCAGCGTTACCGCAGAGGATAACATCCATGAGATCCTCGCTGAGAAGCTTAGCAGCAGCGGAAAGGATACGAGCGTCAGTACCTTCAGTGAAAACGATAGTCTTTCTGCTTGCCTTGAGATTGTCAAGCAGCTTGTCGAACATTGCCATAGCAATAACCTCCGTATAATAAAAATTCTACGTATTATTATATCACAGTGAAATGGAAAATGCAAGTATTTTTACATTGGCCGTCAAGTTTTAGCTGAGACAGAAAAAGCGGGATGATGTCATCCCGCTTCATATCAGCTTTCTATATAAGCCTCAACAGGCTTGACCATGTAATCTTCGTTATCACTTCGGATATAAATATCGAAATGATCGGAAAAACTGAGGTTTGTGACATTTATTCCAAAGAAACCGTATTCATCCGATCCGGCTCGGAATGATATATCATGTTCTGTATCATCCCTGTCATACTTTATATCAATAAACTGTACAGCATATGGTATGCTCTTGAAACTTATACACGCTTCCCTGTCTGCCGGACATCCCTCTGCACGAAAATGCCCTTCCTCAACAATAGCAACATTAAGCGTTATAGGCACAACAGGCTCGGTTGTAGTAACTGCTTCAGTTGTAGTCGCCTCCAAAGTAGTCGATGGGACAGCCATTGTTGACGCAACAACTGCGGGGCCGACAGTTTGGGCAGCAGTTGTCGTTATAAACACAGACGAAGATGTGTCGATCTGCTCTATTGTAGGGATCACTGTAGTCTGCGGAACTGGTTTTGTCCAATTTACAGCTGTAGTTGTAGTAGTGCGCTTCGTTACAGTTGTAGTTGTAGTCCGCAGCGTAACAGAAGTTTTAGTGGTATTAGCAGAGTGCGGTACGGAAGATGCTGTAGTGATCACATTTGATACCATAGTCTCTGTCACATTTGCCGGAGTGACAGTTGTGGAATAAACAGCAGGCAATGTCCTTGCTGATGATGTAATGCTCCTTGTTTCGGATGCTGTCTCAGACGATGTATTTTTTGAAGCTGTAACAGTATCATGGTGCTGTACAGCTGTTTCTGCTGTTGTATCAACAGTAGAAACGGATGTGGATGCTGCCGAAACAGCAGATGATAAGGCAGTATGCTTTGAAGTCGTGGTCATCACAGAAGTATATGTATTTGTTGTGATGTCCTCTATATCAATAATATCGCTTGAATGTCGGTCTCGTTTAAGCACATCACGGATATCATCATTTTTCCATATTCCGATACCTGCGATAAGAACAGCAGCCATCCCTGAAGCAATGAGGGAACTGCGCCATATTATTGCATGGCGGCGTTTCTTTTCCGCTGTACGTTCTTCTGCTTTGCGAAAAACACTGTCAGAAACCTGCTTATAGTCCTTCATAAACGAATCCCTCCTTTTCAAGTTCTTCACGGAGAGCAGATTTCGCTCTGTATATAAGATTTTCTATCTGTCTGTTTGTCTTTTTCATTATACAGGCCGTTTCCGAGTTGGTAAAGCCTTCAAGATATTTCAGATGCAATACCTGACTGTAAAGCGGGGTCAATCTGCTAAGTGCACGATACAGCATTATCTTATTTTCATCACGTATGTATGTGTGCTCGATATCCTCCTCATCAGCAAGATCGTACATCTCGTCAACAGGAAGTGCCCTATGCTTCTGAGCTTTTTTCAGATAGTCAACAGTTATATTTCTTCCTATCGCATACAGCCATGTCTTAAATGAACTTTTACCTGTGAACTTCGGCTTTTTCATAACAAGGGTCACAAATGTCTCCTCCATAAGTTCTTCTGCAAGGCATATATCTTTCACATAGCTGTTGATATAAAGTGCAAGACCATCTTTATATTCCCGGATAAGGTCGGTCATGCCTTCCTTATCGCCATCAAGGAAACGGTTATAATTCACGGCGCCGTATTCCATGGTTCCTTTTCCTTTCCGAAGGAGTATATCCCCCCTTCTATAATATTAGTCTTTTCTTTCCGTCAAAACTCTCAATATTTATAATGATCCTGTAGGTATATTATAATATAACGGCCCTGTTTAGTCAAGGAATGCAGACAGACAAAAAACCGCACAAGCCGATATAACAGCATTGTGCGGTGTTGCTCATTTTATGTTATGTTCTTATGCTCCCATGCGGAGCGCAGAGTTTTACCAGCATATTCCATGTAGGACAGTCCACCTCACCGTTATCGGGAAGACCTGTTCGCTTCTGTACAGCCATGACTGCCTCAACTGTCTTATCATCAAAATCGCCGCTGACATCAGTTTCGGGCATATTATCAAATGCCATGCACAGTCCGCAAAGCATTGCCTGTATGATGTATACAAGCTGACCGTGATCTCCCATCCTGCATATATAGTTCTTTGACGGAAAAGCAGGATACGGGCACGGTGCTGTATCGACAAGGTCACGGTAAACCTTTACTATCATATCCCACGTGTATGGGTCAGTCTCACCTGTCTGAGGCAGACCGTATATTTTCTGGAATACCTTCACAGCCTCTGCCGTTTCATCATCATAGTTTCCGCTGGGAAGTATCTGAGGTATCCTGTCATCGAACATGGATATAGCATAGAGATACTGCTGCACCTCAAGGATGTGTTGTTTTTTCTGTTCGTCTGTGTAAGCCATATATTCCTCCTATCTGATGGTATATCCGGGATTCTGATAGGGACGCTTGTCAAAGCCGTATCGCAGGTCTGAATACACTCCGGCGATCTTATCCCATGTTACCGCACCAACAATACCTGTCTGGTCAATACCGAATTTACGCTGAAAAGCAATGACGGAACGCTTGGTAAGAGGGCCGAAATAGCCTGTATTACTGACAGCAGGGATATCAGGATATGAACGGTTTATATAGGTAAGATATTCCTGTATTATCTTTACCTGTTCGCCTGATACTCCCTCACGCAGAACTGTTCCGGGATAAAGGGCTACTGCCGTGTACTGCGGAGGCACGGCTTCTGCTATGCCCTGATACGCCCTATACAGATCGTTCCTTGTAGCACGGTCTACCTCACCCGTCTGAGGAAGGCCGAATACTCTCTGAAAGGACTTCACTGAACGCTCGGTCTTTTCTCCGAAATAGCCTGTTATCTCAACAGGGACTACCGCCTCATAGTAAGCTCCTATGACTGCAAGATAGTATTGCAGTACGCTTACTTCTATGCTTTGCATACCTATTTTCAGGTCTTCGGTGAATACAGGAGATATCTCCTCAAGCCGCACCCCCTCTGAATTGAGCTCTGCAATATGCTTTACGCTGGTGTAGATGTAGGTTATACGATACCACGTTGAAGCATCGACAGTGCCTGTCGGGACAAGGCCGAATACCTGCTGAAAGGTTCGTACAGCATTTTCCGTTGCCGTATCGTATATACCGTCAGCCTGCGGTATTTTAGGTATGGCGGGATAGTTTCCCGATATGCGGTTGAGGAACACCTGCACTGACTTCACATCATTGCCTGCCGAGCCTGTTTTCAGCTCTATACCGCCGAATGACGGCATATTTGTCTTGACAGGCGCATTCTTAACTATGTCGATATCATTGCCGTAATAGTATTGCAGTATCTCATATGGAGTATATCCACGATTTGCAAGTGTGACCGTTCCCCATTGTGATAGTCCCTGACAGGTGGATGTAGTACCGTTGCAGAAGGCTGTAAACAGCGGTTCGACTGTTCCCTGACGACGAACATAATCATTGAAAAGCTCATCAACGAGATGGCTTATGTTTTCAAAATACTCCCTGCCGTTTATAAACATCTGATCGAACTGCGTGGTAGCGGTTATGTCAAATTCATATCCCCTTGCCCTGTACCACTCGGTATAGATACGATTGAGCGCAAAAGAGGTTATAGCATAGATATTGGCTCGGAGTGCGCTTTCGGGCCATGTAGGGAATATCTCGCTGGATGCTACATTTTTGATATATGCCGAAAAATCTACAGTTACATTCGGTGCTTCAACATCAGGATATCCAAGATGAACAGTTATTGTTTCGGGAATAAAAGGAGTTCCTGTAAGCATAGATCACTCCTCTCCGCCCGACGGAAAGGGCTCTTTATTATAGTATACCAGCGTTTCAGCAGATGGAGAAGTCATAAGCGGAACAGGTATCATATTAAAGTTCTGAACAGAGGTTATCCCCGAAAATACAGGCACATCCACGCTTCTTGCATCAAAAAAGCCATCCGCCTTCACACTGACATCGTAAAGGCTGTAGGGTCTTATGGAAGGATCAGGCGCCTGAGAATGTACGGCATCAGGAACAGGTACCTCCAGCTTTCGTGTAGTACCGTTTTCATCAGTCAGACCCGATGCTATCATCATACGCTGACCGTCGATCAGTGCAGTAACCGAAACCGAAGCGCCTTCTACGGGGTTGGATTCATCTCCTGATCTTACATTGGCAAGTATGTAGCCCTTGCAGTCTCCGAGCGATTCCTCTGAGGAATACTCAGGCGGAGTTGTGTTTTCGTGGCTGAGCTCACCGCTGTCGGTATCAAGTGAAGAAAGATCAGGCTCAGGATAACGCTGATTGAATTTGTCTTCATCATCGCTGCTTTCATCACGGTCATTTTCAGGTATCTCTCCGTAAGCTGTATCCTCAGGAATATCTTCGACAGCTTCGTTTATCTCAGCTGAGATAGGAGCATCTTCTTTGGCAGTCTCAGCTTCATCCTGGGGTCTCAGACCGTAAAGCTTCATCATCTCACTTTTATACTTTTCGATATGCGATTTATCCATAGTATCGCCTCCTCAGAAAAGCATATGCATAAGCAGAAGAAATTATAACATGATGTCGTTATAGTCACGATAAAAAAACACCGCCCGGACCATCAGACGGTCTTGAGGCGGTGATCTCCCAATATGAAGTCAGATATATCCTGTGCTTTTTCTGCTATAAAGTCAGCTCCTGAAACCTCAAGTTCAGTGCGTCCCCTGAATCCCCATGCACATCCTATAACGGGGATACCGGCGTTTTTTCCTGTCTGAACATCCACATTGCTGTCGCCTATCATCCACACCTTGCCGTCCTTTTCGGGGAGGGCGGAGAGGATCTCGGATATAACGGCGGTATCAGGCTTTTTCGGACGGGTATCCACACCGCCCAGTATCTTTATGAAGTCAACATCGGGGAGAAGCTTAGCTATTATTCTTTCAGCAGCATCTTCGGGCTTATTTGTAGCAACAGCAAGGATAACTCCGTTTTCGCTGAGGGTGCGGAGAGTATCACCCATGCCGTCGTAGAGTGTTGTATTATCCAGCAGATGAGCGCCGTAATATTCCTTGAACAGTTCATGAAGCTTCGGAGTGAGGTCCTTATGACCATCTGGAAGTGCCCTTTCGCACAGCTTCATAGCGCCGTTTCCCACGAACTGTTTGTACTCGGCAATGGTATGCTTCGGAAATCCCAGAATTTCAAGTCCATTATCCACAGCAGCACCTAAATCGTCGATGGTATTTGCAATAGTACCGTCAAGGTCAAAAATAGCGGTTGTCATGATATGTCCTTTCTTGCTTATGAATCTCAGTCCTTCGGTTTCAGCTTAGCCAGCGGCTCGGAGTATCTTCTGCGGAACTGCTCAAAGCGTCCCTCGTCGATGGCTTCACGAATCTTCTCGGTAAGGGTGTTGTAGAAGTAGAGGTTGTGCTGTACTGCCAGTCTGCCTGCAAGCTGTTCATTCGCCTTGAAAAGGTGGCGGATATACGCACGTGAGAAGTTTTTACAAGTGGGACAGTCACATTCCTCGTCAACTGGACGGGGGTCTGTCTCATAGCACTTGTTGTTCAGGTGCATGATGCCGCTCCATGTGAAAACAGTAGCATGGCGGGCATTTCGGCTGGGCATTACGCAGTCGAACATATCCACGCCTCTTGCAACGGCTTCGATAATATTTGAAGGAGTACCCACACCCATGAGGTAACGTGCCTTGTGTACGGGCATATACGGCTCAACAACGTCGATAATGCGGTACATCTCCTCAGTCTCCTCACCGACTGCAAGTCCGCCGATAGCATATCCGTCAAGATCAAGCTTAGCGATATCCTCCATATGCTTAATACGCAGGTCATCATAGGTGGAACCCTGATTTATACCGAAAAGAAGCTGATCTCTGTTAATGGTATCGGGGAGGCTGTTCAGCCTTTCCATTTCCTCCTTGCATCGTATCAGCCAGCGTGTAGTGCGCTCAATGGAAGCCGCAACGTACTTGTAAGGGGATGGGTTCTCGATACATTCATCAAAAGCCATAGCTATAGTTGAACCCAGATTAGACTGTATCTGCATACTTTCCTCGGGGCCCATGAATATGCGGTGGCCGTCAAGGTGGGATGCGAAGTATACGCCCTCCTCCTTTATCCTGCGTAGTTTTGCAAGGGAAAACACCTGAAAGCCGCCGCTGTCGGTGAGTATGGGCTTATCCCAGTTCATGAATTTATGCAGACCGCCCATCTGCTTGACAACGTGGTCGCCGGGACGCAGGTGGAGATGATAGGTATTGCAGAGCTCTACCTGTGTTTTGAGCCCTTTAAGGTCAACAGAGGATATACCGCCCTTGATAGCAGCGGCTGTACCCACGTTCATGAAGCATGGGGTCTGAAAAGTACCGTGAACAGTCTCAAACTGACCACGTCTTGCTTTGTTTTCGGTTTTTAATAATGTGAACATAATACTCCTTGATAATTCATAATTATTGAACTCTATCAGCAAAGCCGACACTTTAATTGCATATTGAAGGATCAGTCTATATCGAATTCCTTTGAGGTATCGGGAGTGCGTTTTTCAAGTCTGCCGTAAAATCCGATAAGCTTTTTCCCCGAATTCCTGATGGCAAGCATATACATATCCCAATTATGAGCATTGTCATGGAGAGCGAAAACGTGATTATTTTTCTCATCCTCCTTGAACCATTCAAGTGTCATGCGCACCTTACTCATCATTTCCTCATCAAGGAAAAGCTCTAAATGCTTTCCCACCATTTCACTGCCTCGCTTATAATGGGCTTCTGCGGTCGGATTGATATAGATTATCTTATAATCAAGATCACATATAACGATCGGACCTTCTTCTGTATCAACTATTCCTTTAAAAAACTCTGTCATATCCATAGCAGTTCTCCTTAATCAATTGTCTTATATGGTGTATTCTCGTCTTGTTTTCTTGAACGGTGTCTGCTGCAGAAACCGATAAGCTCTCCTTTTGTGTTTCTGAGCGCACACATGTAAATATCAGTGTTATCACGTTTATCTCTTACAGCAAGTATACGGTTGTGGGCGGTATCCTCCTTAAACCATTCTACGACCATATCCACCTTGCTTTGTGCTTCTTCATCCATAAACACATTAAGTGAACGTCCGATCATTTCTTCTCCGCCGTATCTTTCATATCGTTTAAGTGCTTCATAATTGATATATCTTATTTTATAGTCCATATCACAGATAACGAGTGGAAACTCCTCGGTATCTGCATAGCTTTTCAGCAGCTGGATGTCAGTATTCTCCATTTTTTCTCCTTCATTAAAAACAGTCACTGCCATTTTGACAGTTTAAGCAATGTATCTTTCTCTTTTTCTATAATATCGTCAAAGTATGCACATACTGTCACCGAAGCTGAAGAATCGGTATTTTTCCTCAACGGCGGTCTTGTATGCGTTCATAGTATTCTCGTATCCCATGAAAGCTGACACCAGCATTATGAGTGTGCTTTCGGGGAGATGGAAATTAGTGATAAGGCCGTCTATACACTTGAATTCATAGGACGGATAGATGAATATGTCTGTATATCCTTCATGTTCGGAAATATCTCCGTAAAAGCTTGCGACACTTTCGAGAGTACGGCAGGTAGTCGTACCAACAGCTATAACTCTGCCGCCTTTAGTCTTTGTCTCGTTGATAAGGTCAGCAGTTTCCTGTGGCAGATGATAGTGTTCGCTGTGCATTTTGTGGTCAAGGACGTTATCCTCCTTGACGGGGCGGAAAGTGCCCAGACCAACGTGCAGGGTAACGAAAGCGGTCTTTATGCCACGGGAGCGGAGGTCATCCAGCATTTCGGGAGTGAAATGCAGACCTGCGGTAGGCGCTGCGGCTGAACCCAGTTCACGGGAATAAACCGTCTGATAGCGCTCCTTGTTTTCCAGCTTTTCCTTTATGTAAGGGGGGAGAGGCATCTGTCCCACATCTTCCAGAGCAGTGAAGAAATTTCCCTCACATTCAAATTTGACTATACGGTTGCCATCTTCCTTGACTTTCATGACTTCGGCAACGAGTCTTCCTCCGCCGAAGCTGAATTTAGTGCCGACTTTGGCTTTTTTTCCGGGACGGCAGATTATCTCCCACAGCTTATCGCCTTTCTGTTCAAGGAGGAGAAACTCGATAAATGTCTGATTGCCGACTTTTTCACCGTAAAGTCTGGCAGGGATGACACGTGAATCGTTCATTACCAGCAAGTCACCCTCTCTGAGATGATCGCATAGATTATAGAAGTGGTCATGAGTTATAGCTCCCGTCTGCCGGTCAACGCACATCATACGTGATGCGTTTCTCGGCTCAACCGGATGCTGAGCGATCAGCTCCTCAGGAAGATCATAGTAAAAATCAGACTTTAATAATTCCATTTATATGCTCCTTATACTTTAAGTGTGCGCAGGTACTGCTTGTGCTCATCTGTTACGCGGAAGCTTTCGCAGGCTTTTTGTATCGCCTTGTTGTGAGTCCATTTGTCGAGACGATTCTGATCTATGTAAGGCAGTATCACATCGTAATTCTTTACAAGTGCCTCAGCAAAGTACCACGCACGCATCATATTTATGTAATACTCATCTGAACTTACCGCTGTAACTCTGTCAGCATATTCAGTGAGGAAGTTTTCGCCGAGAAAATGTTTCATAAGTACGCCTATTGCAAATCTTACCGTATAGGTGTGGTCAGAGCCGAGCCATTTATCCGCAGTAGGAATAAGCTCACTGCGGTGCTTTGCGAATATTTTCGGGCAAAGCTGGTCACAGGTCGCCCAGTTGTCAACATACGGCAGGAATTCCTCCAGCAGAGCCATACAGCGCTGAAAGTCCTTTTCCTCCGATATGATAAAAGCATGGAGCTGGTCCTCTTCAAAGTATCTGTGCGGCAGTGAAGCGAGAAACTCAGCGGTATCGCTCCTTTTGTGCAGCTCTTTTGCAAGCTTTTTCAGCTCGGGAGTTTTCACGCCGATGAAGTGGTCAGTGCTGTGAGTGGGAACGAGTTTTTGCATAAATACAGCATACTTCTGATTTTTCATTTCAAGAAGAGCCGCTTCTATATCGGTGA
>JAFOMV010000001.1 GCA_017418765.1 Ruminococcus sp.
ACAGCTTTTCTGAAGAAAGAAACGAAGCCTATAGGCGTTCTCTTATCTCTCATGGTATCACCTTTGACGAAAGCAAGATATACTATGGTGATTTCTGGGACGGCCCTGCGAGAGCTGCTCTTGAGCAAATGCTGAAGGATGCCCCTGAATTGCCCGACGCCATTGTTTGTGCAAATGATGTTATGGCTATAACCACTTGTCTCGTTTTAAATGAACATAACATCAGAGTGCCCGAGGATGTCATCGTAACAGGACTTGACGGTATAGAACGTGCTAAGGTATTTTTCCCTTCCATCTCTACCTCCACACCTGACTACAGAGGCAGTACAGAGTATATTTGCAGTATTCTTGAGAAATATGAGAATAATGAGATCCCAGAATATTCAGATGCTTTCTTTGGTGATACATTTTCTTTAGGACAATCCTGCGGATGTGTTGCAATAGATCAGAGATTCAATGGAGCAGTATTCAATCAGATGTACGATCAGGCAGTGTATCTGAAGCTTATGCGATATGATAATGACCGTACAATGCTGATGAATATCGGCAGTAAAAGCCTTGCAAATGTAATGTATGCTATCGAACGCAACCTGCGTATCACTCAGCTGACAGGCATTGAAATATACATTGATCCCACTTTTTTTGATATTGATGGTATCAAAGGAAAATTTCTTCTCACAGCTGCGATCTCACCGGTGGACAGGTGCTTTTCAGTTCCATTCAGAAAGCTAAGCAATGGGCATATCTGTACCGATCAGCTTTCAGCCGCACAAAAACCTGTGGTATTTCTCCCGCTTTTCAGTGTCAATAAAAACTACGGATATATAGCAGCACCATTTACTCCGGGAAATCTTGATGAGTGTGAAAGGCTGTATGATCTGCTTATGCACCTGAATATCATGCTTTCAAGCATTGAGTCCACTGTCAAGCTTAACGATCTGTATATCCACGATCAGCTAACAGGTCTTCTCAACAGATATGGCTTCTATCAGGAATTGAGCAAACTTGCCGCAGAAGCAGAAAGGGATAAAAAGGAGCTTTTTGTCATCTCAGCTGACATGAACGGATTGAAGTACATCAATGACACTTTCGGTCATAATGAAGGCGACTTCGCAATTTCAGCCTCGGCAAGAGTTCTTCATTCCGTAACAAAGGAATACGGAATATGTGCAAGATTCGGCGGTGACGAATACATGGTAGTAATGTATGCTGACCTTACCGAAGATGAAGTTGAGAGCCGTATCAGGGAATCTCTCGCAAGACTAAACGAAACTGCTGTAAAACCGTACGAATTATCCATGAGTATAGGTATCACACGAGCATCTGCAAAGAAAGTTAAGAATAATATCGCAGAGCTTATAAAAGCCTCAGATGACAAAATGTTCAAACAAAAGTCGGAAAATCGAAGGAACAGAAGATAAGCACGTGAGCAATACGGAACAGGCTCGGAAACAATACTTGCAGAGCATTTGGCGGCTGCGGCATTATATGTTCCATATCACCTCAATATCTCCGTATTCAGTCATATTGACTGCTTTGACCAGTATGTCACATACCTCACGCTTCTCTCTGAAAGATGTATTCTCCCACTTCGCTGACAGGTCATCTATCTCATCATCAGGATGTCTGTTAACATTGATATCCCTGATAGCGGTGATATACTTTTGTTTCTCTGCCGTAAGTCCTGCTGCTTTTTCATTCATAACAGCTATAAGCTCAGGGCTTGCTTTTTCACTAAGGATAGTTTCCGCAATAATATCGATCTTCTGCTCTGCTGCTCTGAGCTTTAATTTCAGACAATTAAGCTGTGAGGATATGTTATCCTCACAGCTTTTTCTCTTGCCCTTTATTGTTTTCAGCTTTTCAGCAATGCAGATGCTCATCATTTTCTCCATATCAGAAACATATACTGCATAATCCAAGCCTGTACAGGTCTTTTTATGTGTCCTGCCCGTACACATGAAATATCGCCTTGAACCACCCTTTACTGTAGTCATTGTATGACCGCATTTATCGCACCTCAGCTTTCCGGCAAGCCATGAAGTGCCATTGCTTGCGGAATTGCCTATCTGCCTGTTATGTTCCAGTTTTTCCTGACATTTCAGCCATATTGACGGCTCAATGATACCCTCGCTTTCAAGCAGGACTATCTTCATATCGCTCCAGTCATTCGATAGTTTATCGTGCCTTTTTTTACCGTACAGCTTAACATTGTGCTTTCCGTTGAAATCATTCATATCACCGACTATATGCGTTCCCCTGCTTTCAAAATAGCTGTATATGTCCGCATCCGCCATTGCATACACAGGGTTGCGGAGCATGGCGCTGAGTTTTCCTGTAGACCACTCACTTCCGTTAAGCGGTAATATATTATCAGCAAGGAGTTTATTCTGAACCATTCTTAATGTGACGGCAGGCTGTGAATAAAGCGAGAATATCTGCTTTACCTGTTCTGCTTCATCTTTTTTCGGGAACAATTGCTTTGTCTTTATCCCGTGTATCACAGCTTCACGCAGCTCAAAGCCATATATCCTGCGTCCGCCTGTGTACAGTCCCATATCACTGCGTTTTTCATAAGCATCCTTAACTCTGTTGACTATTGACTCACGTTCAAATTCAGCAAACACCATAAGTATCTTGCATATCATCTCTCCGTAAGCAGAGCTTGTATCAAAGCCTTCCTGAGAGCTTGCAAAGCTGACATTATGCTCCTTAAATTCACGCAGCATATCTACAAAATCAACGATCGAGCGTGAGATACGGTCAAGCTTATAAACTATTATCTTATGTACGTTTCCTCTGCAAACATCCCTCATCAGCTGCCGAAACTCAGGACGGTCAGTATTTTTCCCCGAATACCCCTTATCTGAAAAGCACCTTGTCTCATACTGCTGTTCATCAGGACGAAGTGAAGCCTTGCAGTACTCAAGCTGTGTTTCAATGCTTACCGAGTTATCCCTGTCAATACTCTGCCTTGCATACAGCGCTATGTACATCGCTCATCCCCTGACAGAGCTTTTATCCCGAACATTCTCGAATACTCTGAAAAGCTCCTCTGATACATTCTCCTCTGCCTCATATTTGTCTGTTATAATCACCTTATGATGCACAGTATGAATTACTGCTCTTGAATCCGTGAAGTACGATGTGCCTTTCTCTTTAGTTTTCAGTGTGCTTATATCGATCATATTATTCGCCTCCTGACTGATATTATGAGCATGACAGCATGTACTATGCCATTTACAAAGACCACATGACGTTTTTGCCTTAAATCAGTAATTTCGGTGAAGCGCTCCGTATAACACAGGATAATCTCAATGCTAAGAATTTCTATGCCTGCAACCCGTCTTTCGATAAAAACTGCGGAAAGCGCAAATAGGATATAATAAAAAGCCCGAAAGCGAACTCATAGTTCACACTTTCGGGCTTACATATTGCTGTGCCAATTTGATCCTGATTTTTGCTGCTCTGACGGCATAAGTCCTGACTGCCTGCGGTTTCTTCCCTGACTTCTCTGCCATTATTTCGCATAAAATATTCTGAAATCAATTTGCGGAGCAATATCACAGAAGCGGTGCGAATACATTCAGCAGGCTGCCTGCTGCTTTTTTGTACCATGCTCTCTTTTTGCAGTCTTCAGAAGTTATCAGCTGTGAGATCTTTATGGTCTCCTCTATGTCGTGCTCCATATCTGCTATCATAGAACTCTCATAAAGCAAAGCCGCTGATTCAAAATGCAGGTAAAAGCTGCGGTAATCGAAATTGATAGTGCCGATAACAGCAATTTTCCCATCAGCTATAACAGTCTTGGCATGAATAAAGCCTGGTGTATATTCATATATCTCAACTCCCCTGCTTATCAGGTCGGGATAATTGTTCCATGCTATCATATACACATACCATTTATCGGGGATATGCGGAGTGATTATAGTCACCTTAACGCCTTTTTTTGCTGCAAAACAAAGCGCATTTGTCATTTCTTCATCAAGTATAAGATACGGCGTGGTTATATACACATGGTCACGGGCATTGTTGATAAGTTCAAGATAAACACTTTTTCCTACAGGCTCATCATCAAGGGGAGAATCTGAAAAAGGCTGTATAAAGCCATCTGTATCAGAGCAGTCCGTATACTCAGGAAAAAGCTCAGTATATCTGTCCGGCTCACCTAAAGGCTCCCAAAGCGAAAGGAACATAATAGTATAATTCCTGACCGCCCTTCCTTTTATCATAAATCCCGTATCCTTCCAGTGGCCGAAACGCTGTATCCTGTTGATATACTCATCTGCAAGGTTTGTTCCGCCGCTGAAAGCTGTTTTTCCGTCGATCACCACTATTTTCCTGTGGTCACGATTATTCTGTACGGACGACAGCATGGGACGGAACGGGTTGAATTCCTTGCATTTCACTCCGTTTTCGATCAATCTGCGGAATATCTTCTTTGAATTGAGCATTCCTGTGCCGATGCCGTCGTACATCAGACGTACATCCACACCTTCCCCGGCCTTACGTATCAGCAGGTCAGATATCGTGTCGAACATATATCCTTTTGTTATAATAAAAAACTCAAGAAAAATAAATTTTTCTGCTTTTTCCATCTCATTGATGAGATGCTCAAACTGTATCTCTCCAAGAGAATAATACTCCGCAAAACTGTTGCGGCAAACAGGGTAAAGTCCGAAATCATATACGTATCTTGAAATATTGTATGAATCAGGACATTTCTGAGAAAGCTCATCAGAAACATCTTCCTCCTGCACCAGCATATGTCTTGCCTTATTGCGGTATTCCATATCAGCAAGCTTAGTCTGATGCTGAGTCAGCTTTACAAAAATATAGGTCAATCCGCCAAGAAGCGGAAAAATACTTATTGTGACCAGCCATGTCAGCTTATATGACGAAGGCTCACTCTTGTTAGTTATATATATAGCCAGCATAACATCAAGCACAATCAGCATGAAGTATACTATATAGTATCTCTCTCCAAGCGAAACCACAGACAGAAACAGAAAAGCTATCTGAAGCAGGATAAGTATTATTATAGCCGCATTTCTGCTGAGAAGACGGCTTATTATCTTTTTTATCTTTATTTTATCCACCCCTTTAGCGCAAATAATATTGATTTATACCCGGATAAGTGATATAATAGGTATAGTTCCCCGGTAATGAGGAAAAGCATTTTGAAAGGATATCTGATAATGAACGTGATCCACCCATACGAAAGAAAAGTTTACTACTACGAAACAGATAAAATGAGCGTAATGCACCACTCAAACTACATAAGGATATTTGAGGAAGCTCGTGTATCATTTCTTCAGCAGGCAGGTATGCCTTTTGAGGATATTGAATCACAGGGACTTATGATGCCTGTCCTGTCTGCCGAATGTCATTACAAACGCCCTCTCGTTTTCGATGAGCCGTTTGCCGTATATGCAAAAATAGTTAAATTCAACGGCGCTACTCTGAATATGGAGTATAGGATAATCAGTAAAAAAAGCGGAGAGCTCTGTGCTGACGGAACTTCCTCTCACTGCTTTACAGATATGAATATGAAACCGGTAAGAACCAAGCACAGTCACCCTGACATTTACAAGCTTTTTTCCGATTATCTTGGATATGAAATGGATTGAATATATCAGATCAAGAGCATCAATACGATGCTCTTTTATTTTATCATATAATATCAAATTTTTCAAGAAGATTATGAACCTGTAAATAATTCGTTAATTTGCATAAAAACTGTTGACAAACAGGAGATTTTAGGTTATAATTACATCAGAACATCTGATAAGGCTGTCAGATGGGCAAAAAAGAAAAAAAGAATGGATTATATTTGCTGCATATATCTTATAAAAAAACACAGTATATACAGCGCACGAAAGGTGATGAAAATAATGGGAAAATTTATTATCAAAACCACAAGTACAGGCTTCACTTTCAGCCTCAAGGCAGTCAACGGTCAGATTGTCACCACAAGCAGTGATGTATACAACACTATCAGTGCAGTAAAATCAGGCATCGCATGCGTTGTTAAAATCGCTCCTGACGCTGTTGTAGAAGATCAGACCGTATCCTCTTTTGAAGCTAAAACAGCCCCGAAATTTGAGATATACAAAGACAAATCCGGGGAATTCCGCTTCAGACTGAAAGACAAAAATGGCGATATAATCGCTGTAAGCGAAGGATATGTAAAGAAAGACAGCTGCAAAAACGGTATCGCCAGCGTAAGACGTAATTCCGTGAATGCACCTGTTATCGAACCTATCAAATAACAACACATACATTTGTTCGTACCTCCTCAATAAGCGCTGTTTTGCTGCAGGTCCGCCTCAGCAAAACAGCGCTCTTTTGTGATGATACATGGATATTTTGCACAGAAGCATTGACAATTTTTCATCAAAGTGCTATAATTACATTTGTAATTTTCATATAAATAATCTAAGGCAATGATTCGTTGATCATTTTACAAATCATTCAACTCACATTGCCTTATATTTTATTTGTGAAAGGGGAAACTAAATGCTTCAACTTAAAGATATCGTCAAGGAATACGGCAGCGGAGATAATATCGTAAAAGCTCTCAATGGTGTCAGCATCACATTCCGTGAAAACGAGTTTGTGGCTATACTCGGCCATTCGGGCTGCGGCAAGACAACACTGCTCAACATCATAGGCGGTCTTGACCACTATACTTCGGGTGACCTGATAATCAACGGAGTATCTACCAAAGAGTACAAGGACAGAGACTGGGACGCATATCGAAATCATTCCATTGGATTCATTTTCCAGAGCTACAACCTGATACCTCATCAGACCGTTCTTGCCAACGTTGAACTGGCACTTACCATTTCAGGTGTATCAAAATCCGAGCGAAGGAAACGTGCAAAGGAAGCTCTCGAAAAAGTTGGACTGGGCGATCAGCTCCACAAGAAGCCGAACCAGATGTCAGGCGGACAGATGCAGAGAGTTGCAATTGCCCGTGCGCTTATAAACAATCCCGATATCCTCCTTGCAGATGAGCCAACAGGTGCGCTTGACAGCGAGACATCCATTCAGGTAATGGAACTCCTCAAGGAGATAGCCAAGGATAAGCTGGTAATCATGGTAACTCATAACCCCGAACTTGCCGAGCAGTACGCCACACGTATCGTAAGGATCAAGGACGGAAAGCTTACATCTGACAGTTCGCCTTATGAGCCTGAGAAAGCCGATGAGAAACAGGATGCCAAGAAAAAACGTGTATCAATGTCTTTCGGCACAGCAGTTTCACTCTCACTTAACAATCTGCTGACCAAGAAAGGAAGAACTATCCTTACAGCCTTTGCGGGCTCTATAGGAATCATAGGCATTGCGCTCATTCTTTCGCTGTCAACGGGCATCAATGAGTATATAGACAATGTGCAGGAGGAAACGCTCTCATCCTATCCGCTGGAGATATACCGTGAAAATACCGATACTTCGGGAATGGTGGAATCTCTCATGAAGAATCAGCAGGACTATGAGAACCGCACATTCGATGATGACAAGGTATATGCCAATACCGCTATTTACGATATGTTCAACTCCTTCAATGCATCTGCCAAGCAGATTAACAACATGAAGGACTTCAAGAAGTTCATCGACGAAAGCGATGTTATCAAGGAAAAGGCAAGCGCTGTCGGATTCAGCTACGATGTGAAAATGCCTGTATTTACAAAAACTCCCGACGGCGAGATAATAAAGGCTGACTTCATGGAGCTTTACTCCAAGGCTCTCGGCGTGGAGGGCTCAGACTATATGTCAACTGCCATGAACAATCCTATGGCAGGCATGGAAATGCAGGCTTTCGGTCTTAACGTTTTCCAGGAGCTTCTGCCTAATGAGGACGGCACGGGCGTAAATGACATCGTAAAAGAACAGTATGAAGTCGTTCACGGCGATTGGCCCGACGACTACAACGAAGCTGTTGTGGTCCTCACCAAGAACAATGAACTGCCAGATATCATAGTTTACGCTATGGGTATGAAGAATCAGGACGACTTCAAGGAAAAGATAAAAGCCGCAATGAGCAGTGAGGAGATAAAGGACTACGGTACTCTTGAATGGAGCTTCGATGAGATAATGGACAAGAAATTCAAGATGATCCTCCCCTGCGAATACTACCAGAAAAACGAAGGCGGCAAAGGCTACGTTGACCTGACTGCTACTGAAACAGGTCTTGATTATCTATATAATTCCGAGGATATCGGTACAGAGCTGAAAATAACAGGTTTCATCCGTCCTAAGGAAGACGTAAAGGCAGCAATGCTCACCAGCTACATCGGATATACCACTCAGCTTACACAGTTCGCCATTGACAAAACCAATGACAGTGAACTTGTAAAGGCTCAGGAGAAAGACGAAACTGTAGATGTGCTGACAAGCACAAGATTCATCACAGACGAGTATCAGGGGCCTACCGACAAGGAAAAGATAGACGGCGCAAAGGATTATGTCAAGAAAGCAAAGACTGACGAAAAAGCGGATGTTTACAGATTTATCGCCGCTCAGCCTGATGAAAAGCAGATGGATGCTCAGGTAGCCGAAGCCATGAAGGATTTTGACCGCAAGACTTTCATCAAGCAGATAACAGAGACATACTCCTCTCAGTTGGGTGTTGACACTTCACAGGTCACATCTTATATCGAAAACCTCAGCGATGACGAGATGAAGAAGTTTGCGGAAGATGCTATCAGACAGCAGGTTGCTGAACAGTATGAAGCGATGTCCAAGGAACAGCTGGAAACTATGACAAATAACCAGCTTTCAGCAGCTCTCGACGGTACAAAGCTCACAAATGAGCAATATCTGAAAATATATGATGAGTTCATTCCTGAACAGGTCTCCGATTCCACATACGATGACAATATGAAGCTTTTCGGCAAGGCACAGGAGGACGATCCTTCAACTATCCGGCTTTTCGCTAAAAGCTTTGAGGATAAGGACGAAATATCCGACGCTATCGAGGAATACAACAATGGCGTTAAGGAAGCAGACGTTATACATTACACCGACTATGTTGCACTGCTTATGTCCTCTATCACAGGCATTATCAGCGGTATATCCTATCTGCTGATCGCATTTGTCGGTATCTCTCTGGTAGTATCATCCATCATGATCGGTATCATCACTTATATATCAGTTCTCGAAAGAACGAGAGAGATCGGTATTCTCCGTGCTATCGGAGCTTCAAAGCACGATGTATCAACCGTGTTCAATGCCGAAACATTACTTGTGGGACTGTGTGCAGGACTTATCGGTATAGGCGTATCGGTACTTCTTACCATTCCGATCAATTATATCATCCACCACGTAACAAGCCTTGATACACTCGTAGCGAGAGTTCCTGTAAGCGGTGCTGTTGCACTTATCATCATCAGCATGGTGCTCACACTTATAGCCGGACTCATCCCGTCAAGAGTAGCTTCAAAGAAAGACCCTGTTGAAGCGCTCAGAACAGAATAAAAATGTGTGTTCTGATGGCTGTATGAATATAGTCCATCGTATACTTATAATCATGGGGAGACCTTTAGAAAAGGTCTCCCCATTAATCTTTTTATAAGGCGGTACAGCAAGAATACCGACTGGCTGTTATGCCTTTAGTACAAACCAAGCCCCTGATCCGGTTATGACGGTGAAACCACCGTTTTCACATCTTATGTGAAATACCGTATCAGGGGCTTAGTTTTATTTTATAGTTATATTTTACGTTAATTAAGTATTACTTCATACCGTACTTTCTGAGCAGATTCTCGATCTTTTCGTGAGGATCGATGATCTTGCTGATAGATACGTCATGATTGATAGCTTCAATGAAGTAAGCGATATACTTTGATACATCTACTTCATGGAACCAAGGTCTGCTAAGGAGCTCAGGTGATCTGTATGTCAGATTTGTACCGAATACACCGCCGATAACGCCTTCTTCATAAGCCTTGTCAAACTTCTCAAGGCCGTTTGTGAATATAGCATATGTAGCGTATGTGAATATCCTTCCTGCCTTTTTCTTCTTGAGGTTGTAAGCAAGGTCAAGCATTGACTCGCCTGATGAGATGATATCATCAGCAACGAAGATGTCTTTGCCTTCAACAGGGTTACCTAAATATTCATGAGCAACGATAGGGTTTCTGCCGTTTACGATAGTTGAGTAGTCTCTCCTCTTATAGAACATACCCATATCAACGCCGAGAACTGATGCATAGTACATATTTCTGTTAAGAGCGCCTTCATCAGGGCTGACTACCATGAATTTCTCCTTAGAGAAGTTGATATCCTTGATATCCTTCAGCATTGCCTTGAGCACCTGATAAGTAGGCATAACGTTATCAAAGCCCATAAGCGGTACAGCGTTCTGCACTCTTGGGTCATGAGCATCAAAACATACGATATTTGATACGCCCATAGCTTCAAGTTCCTGAAGTGCACATGCACAGTCAAGTGATTCACGGTAGCTTCTTCTGTGCTGACGTCCGCCGTAAAGAGTAGGCATGATAACAGTGATCCTGTGTGCCTTACCGCTGGCAGCCTGGATTATTCTCTTGAGATCCTGGAAATGGTCATCAGGAGACATTGAATTCTGCATACCGAAGTAATCATACTTTATGCTGTAGTTACCTACATCGATTATAATGAAAAGATCCTTTCCTCTGACGGTAGACTTGATAAGACCCTTACCGTCACCGGAAGAAAATCTGGGGCATTCGCTCTCAACGAGGAAAGTATCAACATTGATACCGCCCTTGCCTGCCCAGTCAACGAGGTAATCGTCGATCTTGCCGCCCAGCTCAGTAACACTGTTCATAGCAATGATACCTATAGGTGCAACATTTGAATCTCTGCCGAATAAAATCTCACTTGAAGCTGTCATAATACTGTTCTCGCACATACCGCCTGTGCGATACTCCTTTCGCAAAATAAAAATTTTCCATACTCGGTTCGGTAAACAATTACTTACAGAAGTTTTCGATATAGCGTTCGATATCTCCGCTGATTATCTTCTTTGCTTCTTCTGCGTGGTCTACCTCGTTAACGGCTGTTGTTTTGTTTTCAAGTTCCTTGTAGACCTTGAAGAAATGTGTCATTTCATCAAAGACATGTTTGGGAAGTTCTTCGATATCCTTATACATATTGTAATTAGGATCATCAAACGGTATAGCAATGATCTTATCATCTCTGTGATCATTGTCGAGCATTCTTATCACTCCGATAGGATAGCATCTTACCAGTGTAAGTGGTATGAGTTTTTCTGAGCAGAGTACAAGAACGTCGAGGGGATCGTTGTCGTCTGAATAGGTCCTGGGGATAAAACCGTAATTTGCAGGATAATGGGTAGAGGTATAAAGGATACGGTCCATTTTGATAAGGCCTGTCTCCTTGTCAAGCTCATATTTGATCTTGCTTCCCTTACCTATCTCGATCACTGCAATGAAATCATCGGGGCTTATTCTCTTAGGACTGATCTTATGCCAGATATTCATAAATTCCCTCCGAAGCCTGTCCCGTGAAAGGGACTGATTTTCCTGCCTTTACAGGCGCAAAGCAGGATATGACGCAGTTATTCGCTACTAATAGTATACCATTTTTTTGAGATTTGTCAATATTACCGCAAATTTTCGGCATTTACAATAAATTATCTCAGATTTCGGCGTATTTTTCAGTCTATAGCAGGAACGCCCGTCATTTTTTCTGTAATGCTATTGGTGTATCCGAATATGCTCTGATCCAGCTTCGGGAATAATGCTCCTTCAAATGCATATTATAAATAAAAGCGGCGCTATTAATAAATCATGAATTCAATTAATAAATATCATTTCACAAAACAGTTGACTTTTTCAATAAAATATTGTAGAATATATATATACTTATATACATTTAAAAGGAGAGTGATACCAAATGGACGGCTACAGAATCGCGCTAATCATTGAAGAAATCGATCAGAGCTATCAGAGTGCTGTATTAAGCGGTATCTCCGGCTCCGCAGCAGAATTCGGGCTGAATATCTCTGCTTTCATCTCATTCAGCGGTGCTGTAAACAATCCGCTTCACGACGCAGGCGAGTTCAACATATTCAACCTTCCTGACTTCCGTGACTTCGACGGTGCTATACTCCTTACAAATACTATCGGCTATGAACCGCTCGTCAATTCTATCCATCAGCGTATAAAGGATGCAGGCATCCCTGCTGTCAGCATTGACAACGATATAGACGGTTTCTATTACATCGGCATAGACAATAAAACTGCAATGCGTCAAATAACCGAACACATGATAAACGAACACGGCATGACATCTTTCAACTATATCTCCGGTCCAAAGGAAAATCCCGAAAGTGCCGCAAGACTTGAAGCCTTTCTCGAAGTACTGGAAGAACACGGACTTTCTATCAGCGACGAACGTATCTATTACGGTGATTTTCGTGCTCCCTCAGGCAAAAAAGCAGTCGAGCAGTTTATTGATTCGGAACTATCCTTGCCGCAAGCCATAATATGTGCAAATGACGTCATGGCAGCGTCAGCTATAAACAGGCTTGCTGCTCAGAATATACGTGTACCCGAAGATATTGCAGTCACGGGATTTGACAACACCTATGCCTCCCATAATTATCAGATCGAACTTACATCAGTACAAAGACCGCTTCGAGAGTCAGGAATTCTTGCATGCGAGATACTGTACAATCATTTTAATAAAATGAATTCACCAAGAAGCAATATGCTTAAAATGTCAACACGCTTTACAGAAAGCTGCGGCTGCGTAAAAAATGCTGTCATGGAAATCAAACATTTCAAGGACCTCAACTATAATAACTATAAACGCTTTGAGATCGCACAGCACCATATGTCCCGACTTAACGAGCTTTCCTGTGAACTGCTCGGCAGCAAGACCTTTGATGAGTATATCAGCAATCTGAAAACATTCTGCCGTCAGGTCGATCCGGACGAATTCTACTTCTGTCTCTGCGAAAACTGGGATAAGCGAGGCGTGCTGGATTACAGCTATGCAGGCATAACCGATAATACAGCTGTCCCGACAGAATATACCGATACCATGATAGTTCCTATAGCATACATGGACGGTGAATTCTACAGCGTCGGAACTGTCTCATTAAGGGAGATACTGCCGAATATCTCAAATAAAAACACACTTGGTAAATTCTACTATATAATCCCACTGCACTTCGCTGAAAGATGTCTCGGCTATATGGCTGTCAATAATCCAAAGATACCGCTGAATAATTCCACATTTGAAACATTCTGCATAAATATTAGCAATTCACTGGAGAACATACGCAAGCTGATCTGCCTTGAATATGCTGTAGACCGACTTGGAAAGCTGTATTCCCAGGATACCTTCTCAGGTATATATAACCGTAACGGATTCGTTCAGTCATCAGCTGAGCCATACAGAAGATGTATCAGAGAAAAGAAAAATATCATGGTAATGTTCATAGACCTTGACGGCCTCAAGACAATAAACGATACCTACGGTCATGATGTCGGTGATACGGCCATATGCTATATCGCAGATATTCTTAATCGTTCCTGTGTAAACGGTGAGATATACTGCCGTTTTGGCGGTGACGAATTTATCGTATTCGGAGCTGACTACACAGAGGAAAAGGCTGATTCCCTTATCACGGAAATGCAGGATCGCATAAACCGCTTGAATAACAGCGGCGCAAATCCTTTTGAGCTGAGCGCAAGTATCGGATATGTTATCGATATTCCAACTAAAGGTCAGGAACTCTTTGATTTCGTAAATAAAGCCGATAAGATAATGTACGAAGAAAAAAAGAGAAAAAAACATTCTCAATACCTTAGATGATATACCAAAACACCTGACAGCTGAAAATCGTCACTTGTATAAAATTTATGCCCCTGAGCGCTTTGAAACGCTTAGGGGCATTGTATTTTATACGGCTGCTATATCAGTGCCGCACTCATGCTTTCATATGTTATTGACCATCAGTCCTCAATAGACTTATATTCGCTTTTAAATTTAGGCATAAGACGAAGTTTATGAAGGTTATTCCGGTGCATACGGTCTATTTTTTCCTTTATCTCGGGAACAGAGCTGAGATCATCGAGGCCTCGTATATATGTATCAAGCATTGCATATGTGAAGCCAAGATTCTCCTCATCAGTTTTGCCGCAGAGACCATCGATAGGCACTTTGTGTACCAGTTCCTTTGGAAGTCCAAGATAGTCGCCTATCTGAAGAACTTCTGTAACCGTCAGGTCTGAAAGCGGAGAGAAATCACCTGCTGCGTCGCCGAATTTTGTAGAATAGCCTACCCAGTCCTCTGACAGGTTGCAGGTATTGACAACACGTCCGCCCACACAAGCGGCAACAGCGTAGAGAGTTGTCATGCGGATACGTGCAGGAGTGTTGATGACCGCCTGATTTGTTGGCTCGATGTGCTTTTTCAGTTCACCCATGAATGTGCTTACAGTGTCTCCGATATTGATAGTATAGCTCTGTATACCCAGAGTATCAACGAGGAGGCAGCTGCAGTCGATATCAGCCTGTTCGCCTTGTGGCATAAGAACACCGATAACTCTGTCCTTTCCGAGAGCCTTTACGCATACAGCAGCAGCAACGGAGCTGTCCTTGCCGCCTGAGATGCCGATGACAGCCTTAGTCTCAGGTGAAGCGTTCTCTTTGAAATGATCCTTTACCCACTGAACCAGTTCAGCGGCAGTTTTTTCAGTGTTGAATGAATAGCTCATACTAATTCTCCTTTACAAAATCCATTTTACATCAGCTTCATCAGCTTGCAGTTTTCGATGCCCTGGCTCCAGAATTTCTCGATAGGCAGTCCCATGACCTGACAGACTATGCTTGAATTCATAGCGCCGTGTCCGATTACAAGAACGTCCTTGCCCTCGTTTACCAGCGGTTCAGCAGTGTTTCTGAGGAAATCTCCTGTCCTTGCGAAAAGCTCATCGAAGCTTTCAGCGCCTTCAACGGGAGCTGTGTACTTTTCGGGAGCCTTAAATAATACATTTATCGGACAATCAGGTATCTCAAAGCTGTTGGCAGTGCCCTCGTAGATACCGAAACTCATTTCCAGCAGGCGTTCATCATAGATTATCGGGATATCTCTGCCTTTCAGCAGTATTTCGGCAGTTTCCCTTGCACGGCTGAGAGGCGAGCAATAGCAGATATCGAAGTTTACATCCTTGTATTCCTCTCTTGCCTTTTCAGCCATTTTTCTGCCGCATTCGTTAAGTGGGATATCAGTGCGCCCCTGCATTTTGTGAAGTTCGTTCCAGTCAGTTCTGCCGTGTCTCATGATATATAGCATTTCATTACCTCGCAATAATCAATGTCTGCTCAACAACTAAAAATTAGCTTTATGCAGCTTTTTAAAGCCAAATTCAATTTGTCAAAGTGCAAGAAAAAAATAATGATATGATAAATTTACTTTCACTTTGTTTTGCTCTTAAATTATCATAGATATATTATACATCATATTATTCCGCAGGTCAAGCTTACAGTATTCTCAAATAATATCCATCTGACATACTTTCATAGCTTCAAGGGCGTTTTTATGACTTTCCGGTGTGACACCTGCACAGCAGTCTGCTATTATTTTTACAGGTACTTCGGGAAACGCTGCTTTAAGTATCATGGCATTGCTGATAACGCAAATATCAGTGCATACCCCTATTATCTGTATTTCCTCTATATCCTCATCCCGTCCGACAGCAAAAGGAAGATCAATGGCGCCGAATGTAACTTTTTCAAGCTTTATGCAGTCATCATCAAGAGCTTTTTCAACTATATCTTCAAGCTGCCATCCATCAGTCCCTCTGATGCAGTGCGGCACGGGAAGTCTTCTTCCCTCCTGAGTATCCATGTAGTTTTCGCTGTGAGTATCAAGAGTAGCGATAATTCTGTATTCCTTTTCCTTATTGCGGAATCGTTTGATATAGTCAGCGACGTTTCTGACCACCGCAGCAGTTTCAGGATTGCCGAGAGCACCTGTTGTAAAGTCCTTTTGCATATCGATAACGACTAACACTTTCATATGATTTCCTCCTTTGTATATGGATCATATTATTATCAGGCAGATATTATCTTTCTGATAATATCATTATAGCAATAACTTGGTAAAAAGTCAATACTATAATGAAAAAAGGCATCCCAACGAAACGTTTTCAGAAATGCCTTTAAACTCTATCTTTTATTTTGCCGCTGTAAACGCTGTAACACCAAGCAGTGAAACAATAGTCATGATGATACCAGCCAGAAGAACTCCGCATATTACAGCGATAACACTCTTTTTGAAATTAAGGTCAAGTATGCTTGCGCCAAGAGTACCTGTCCATGCACCTGTGCCAGGAAGCGGTATTCCTACGAAAAGCAGGAGCGCAAGATAAAGTCCCACGTCTGAACCCTTAGCCAGCTTCTGAGCCTTTTCAGTGAGAGCATTTCCTCCCTTTTCGCCTTTTTCAAGGCAGAATATGAAGAATTTTCCGATATATTTTTTATCCTTGCCCCATTCAAGTATCTTTCTTGCGAAGAAAAAGATAAACGGTACAGGTATCATATTTCCCAGCATACAGAGTGGGAGCACCTTGTACCAGGGCAGCCCAAGAGCCACACCCCAGGGAACGCCTGCTCGCAGTTCGACCAGGGGGACCATAGATATTAAGAATGAACCAAGATATTTTAGTGTAGTTGACATATTTTCTGCTCTCTTTCTTTATTATATTTTGGGCAACGCCGCACAAAGCTCACCTGACGGCTTTGCACTGAATCTGCGGACATATTTTCCGTCATTCCGCACAGAAATTTCTTGACATACGATAGTATGCCTGCGAAATTTCTATACAATCTGACGAAAAATCTGTCGGCGCATCTTCAGCACAAGCTCTGTGCGGTGTTGCCTTTGTTGTCCTGTATGGATATAATTATTATGTCATATTTCCCTCTGATAGTCAAGGTATTTCAGCATAAAACAGCAAAAGTCCCGACGAAACAGCAAGTTTCAGTGGACTTTTTGTTATTGTTCCACCAATTGGATTTTTTCATTTCTTCAGTGTTACAGTATTATTCTTCGATATCTTCGATGAGTTCGGACAGCAGAACCGCCAGTTCATCGGGTTTCTGCTTATAAATATTATGTATACCACCAACTCTCCTGATCTCGCAATTGCCAAGAGCATCGCAGTATCTGCCGGTATAGGTCATCAGATCCGCATCACCAGTGATGAATTCTTCTGTTTTGCGCTGTATCATTTTCGTATCAGTCATATCATACGGCGGTTTCTTGCCTGCACGTCTGTAGCTTTCGTTCCTATACTCAAGGTATTCCCTGACATCTTTTTCATTGCTCGGCATTGCATAGACATATATCTTCGGAGAAGCTGTTCTCGTCATCACTCTTGCGGTTTCGGCGAAGTTATTCTCCTCAAGAATGTTTTCAGAATGCTGAGCGAAAGTATAGGTGCTGTACATCTCCATGATATTTGCGGCTTTCTTCTGCTTCACTGTAAGATTTCTCCACGATATCTCACCTTTTATAGCATCATGAAAAACTCTCTGAAGCCCTGTACTGCAAATGAATGTCAGAAACATCTCATAAGCGGTATTGCTGTAAAAACTGTCTTCCTCCCCCACAAGCACACCATCAAGTATGAACATCCCTTCTATCTCGTCGGGATATACGCTCTGCCAGTAAGTTGCATAAAGACCTCCTATAGAATGAGGGATAAGGATATACGGAGCATTACAGCCTGACCTTTTCAGAGCTGTCCTGTAATCCTCTACAACTTGTTCAACGGTTTGCGGAACAGTTGTTGAATCGCTCAGGCCATATCCTGCACGGTCCACAACAGCTATCCTGTTTTCAGAGGCGAACCTGTCTACAACTGCTTTAAGCCCCATAGAATAGGTGTTTACTCCCTTTCCTGACATTCCGACTAAAGTGTGTTTGCCGTTTTCATTTCCGTAAAGGTAAACATTCAGATCATACTCTCCCACAGTTACAGGAGAGTATATGCCTTCTTCTTTCAGATATTTCAGCTCAAAATGAGTTATCACTTTATGTGAGATGAAAATTATTAGCCATATGGAGAGAATGATGATAAGAAAAAGCCTTATCATCATGAAAGATCGTTTTGTTTTATCATTCAAGTTCATCGATTATATCCTCATGACATATTATGTAATTTAATGAACGCTATGTATAGTTTGGCAGGCTTCTGATGATCATGTTGAAACTTCCTTGTCAATCAGTGTTCCTTCTATGACATTCTGTCCTTAAAAAGCTGATACATACTTTTTCCCTGATCTTTCGGGTCGATATCTACATCCTTTGCACTTTCTTTCCACGGTGATTCATCGGGAAGAATGCTGTATGCAAGGTTGTGCTGTTCCCATTCGTAAGCCATATCCTCGGCTGTCCTGTAACTTTCAAGATCAGCACCATGTATCATGTGGATATCCGCAAGCGCCTGACAGATGATCACAAGGTCATCATGGTTCCTTATCTTGTATGAATCAATAATATGCCAGTTGTCATATTCGTAATCGGCACTGAAATTTTCTCCGCCATATGTAAAAATATAGTTCCACCCCTGACCGTCAGTGTCATATAATGCTATATCTTCGGCTGAATCTATCAGCGACGGGAAACGTGGTTCGGTCTCAGGTTCGGCGGCAGGCTGAGCTGTTTCCGTGCCGTACTGCCATGTGTTTATGCCGCCGAATTCATATATATTTGTATACCCCATATCCGCCAGCTTTTTTGCAGCCTGTTTGCTGCGGTTGCCGCTTCGGCAGTATATGAGTATCTTTTGATCCTTATCCGGGAGTTCGGGAGGAGGAGTTGACATTATAGTCTCGTTTGGTATAAGTATAGCCCCCGGGATATGTCCCTGATCGTATTCATCACGTCTGCGTACATCTACGACTGCTATCCCCTGTTCTGAATCCATCATATTTTTTGCTTCTTCCTGTGATATCAGCTTGTATTCATTTTTTTCAGGTCTGCCGAAATAAAATCCGCCGCTGCAGCCTGCTGCTGTGAGAAACAGACATGAAGCGATCATCAAAGCAAGATGTTTCATTTTGATCCCCCTTTTTATTGTATTTTCAGTATACTATAAACACCCGATGATGTCAAGTTTATGCTTGTTTATTGACACATCCCGTTGCTTCATGATATAATTTCAGCGTAGACATCCGAAAGATATTCAGGAACAGGAAAGGTGCAAACTATGAAAGATCTTCATAAGCTGGCATATGAATGTATGTCTCAGCTTGACAGGATAGGCATAAAGTACGGAAAAGTCAGATTTACCGTGAATACCCGTGCAAAGAAAAGATGGGGACAGTGCATAGTCAGAGGTGCAGGAGTATATGACATAAACATTTCAGCAAGACTGCTTGCGGATCACGTTGACAATATGGCGGCAAAGAATACCATAATGCATGAACTGATCCATGCGGCAGACGGATGCAGAAGCGGTCACAGAGGAAGATGGCTGGCTATTGCGGCAGCTGTAATGAAAGCCTATCCCGAATACGATATCAAGCGCACCGCTTCCAATGCTGAAAAAGGCTTCGATGAAGAATACGTACCGTCAAAGCGGCTGGAATACAAATACTTCTATCGCTGTCTTGGGTGCGGTGCGGAGGCTAAATACAAGAAAGCAGGCAGATTCATCCAAAATCCGAATGCATATGTTTGTATAAAATGCCGGGGTAAATTTGTGACAGCGGAGGAATACGATTCGCTGACGCCTGCACAGAGAGCGGCGCTGAATAAAACTCTTATGAAAGCCTGATATCATGCGGTACATCCAGACATCGCCCCTACAATAATAGAAATTCTACTCAGGTAAGGGCGAGCGCTCAAGCATTTAAGCATGACTATAAAAAGCAAAAGTCGGCAAAGAGAGGGAAAGTTAAGGAAGGGGAATGCAGAGGGGAAAACTAAAGGAAGGGGGAGAAATGCCGACTTTTTTAGTATCGTTTTACATTATGTATCAGCGAGCGAAAGCAGATTTTCCGTGCCGATGAGAGTAAGCGAGCTTGCGAGCGATTCGTGTCCTCTCCCCCTTCCTTTGGGTTTCCCCTTTGCATGAATGCGGATGTTTACATAAAATGCGTTGGCTACAGTGATTATATATTGCCATAAAAGACAGGCACTGACATATTTACAAATCACCACATTCATGATATAATGATGATGATAAAACAAATTATTCCAAGAGGTGAAATAATGAAAAGAACAGAATACATAAGCTGGGATGAATACTTCATGGGCATAGCAGTGCTTTCTGCTCAGCGAAGCAAGGATAACTCCACTCAGGTAGGCGCCTGTATTGTCAATGACGAGCACAAGATAATTTCCGTAGGCTATAACGGTATGCCCACAGGCTGTAATGACGATGATATGCCCTGGGAGCGCTCTGCCGAAAATGAGCTTGATACCAAGTATCCCTTTGTAT
>JAFOMV010000142.1 GCA_017418765.1 Ruminococcus sp.
GATACGTTCCGTTAATCATAGGTACTATGAATATTCTTCAAGGATCCCCCGCACTTACAGCTATATCGACGAAAAGTTAAAGGCTCTCCTCAAGAATTCCATATCCAGAGGTAAGGTCGAAGCGGCCGTTACCATCAATAATATAGAGGGAAAAGATACCGAGATCGCTATCAACAAGGGCGTTGCCGAAGGCTATGTTGCCGCTCTCAGAAGCGTTTCAGAAGAACTCAGCCTGACTGACGATCTCTCACTTTCAAAGCTTATTAAGCTCCCCGATATTTTCACTGTCCAGAAAACTCCCGATGACGAGGAACAGGTCTGGAACGACGTTGCAGAAGTCGCTCAGGAAGCTGTTGATAAATTCGTTGAGATGCGCAGCACCGAGGGCGAACGCCTGAAGAAGGATATCACCGAGAAATCCGACGGCATCCTAAGAATGGTCATGGAGGTGGAGAGACTTTCCCCAATCACTGTTGAAAATTACAGGAACCGCCTCTACAAAAAACTCAGCGAAGTGCTGGAAAATAAGGATATCGACGAGCAGAGGATACTCACCGAAGCTGCTATTTTCTCCGAAAAAATTGCTGTTGATGAGGAAACTGTCCGTCTCCGCAGCCATATCTCTCAGCTGAAAAATATGCTGAATTCCAACGAGGCTGTGGGCAGAAAGCTGGATTTCATCGTTCAGGAGATGAACCGTGAGGTCAATACTATCGGTTCAAAGGCTCAGGACCTCAATATCACCAAGATCGTTGTTGATATGAAGGCTGAGATCGAGAAGATCCGTGAACAGATCCAGAATATCGAATAAGCTATGAAACTGGTAAATATCGGCTATGGAAATATGGTTTCTGCCGGCAGGATAATCTCCGTTGTCAGCCCGGAATCAGCGCCCATCAAGCGTCTGGTGCAGGAGGCACGTGACAGCGGCAGAGCCATTGATGCCACTTTTGGAAGAAAGACAAGAGCGGTCCTTATCATGGACAGCGGACATATCGTCCTCTCGTCACTGATAACCGATACTCTTGCTGCAAGAATAAATGGTACCGGAGGTACAGAGGATAATGAATAAAGGCAGACTTATTGTTTTTTCCGCTCCGTCAGGCTGCGGAAAGGGTACTATGCTGGAACAGATTCTTAAAGATGAAAGATTCTGCGTTTCCGTTTCGGCTACTACAAGATCTCCCCGTGAGGGCGAGGTGAACGGCGTTAACTATCACTTCATCTCAAGAGATGAGTTCGAGCAGAGAGTTTCCGACGGCGGCTTCCTTGAATATGCGGAATACTGCGGAAATCTCTACGGAACTCCCATGAAGGAAGTGAACGAGATGCTGGAAAAGGGCATGAATGTTATCCTCGAGATCGAGGTTCAGGGTGCTATCAAGGTCATGAACAAGAGACCCGATGCGCTTTCAATCTTCATCGCTCCTCCGTCCATTGCCGAGCTCCGCAGACGTCTTCACAAGAGAGGAACAGAAACAGAAGATGTCATCGAGCAGCGCATCGCTCAGGCTTCAAACGAAGTCGCTCTTGCTGCAAAGTATGACTATATCATCGTGAACGATGCCCTTGAGGACGCTGTTGACGATTTCTTCCACGTTGTCCGTGCAGAACAGCTCAGATCAGACAAGAGACCTGAGATCATTGCGGACATTATCAAAAATTCGTAAGCCAACTGCACAGCTTATGCTGTGAGAATATATAATAGAGGTGTATAAAATGCTCAGACCTGCTGTAAACCAGATCATATCCAAGAACGAAAGCTGTTATTCACTTGTTATCGCTGTTGCAAAGCGTGCAAGAGAGATCGCTGATGAACTCTACGCAAACGGCGAAACTCTTGAAGAAAAGCCTGTTAAGACCGCTGTTGAGGAGCTCGCAAGCGGCAAGTGCAAGATAGTCAACACTGCTCCGCAGACTAACGAATAATGCCTCTTATTGCGGAGATCGCCGTCAGCGGAACTGCATATTCCTTTGATATGCTGTTCAGCTATTCGGTGCCCGACAATATCATGGCGAAGGCCGGCTGCCGTGTGCTTGTCCCTTTCGGACGAGGAAACAAACGGCGTATCGGCGTTATCATGAAGCTTTCTCAGGATAGCGGCAAGAAGCTGAAAGCTATCGTTTCTCAGGTTGATGATGAACCTGTTGTATCCGATGAACTGCTTCAGCTCGCCCTGTATCTGAGAGAGAATACTTACTGTACCTACTACGACGCAGTCAGGATAATGCTTCCTCCTGCCATGAGCGTGAGGGCAAAGGAAAGGTTTACATTAGTGAAAAATTTCACAGACTTTTCTGCGCTTTCAGATGAAGCCCATGAGCTGCTGGAGAAGCTTAAAGAGATACCCGACAACAAGTCACTCAACGAAGTGCTGGAGAATTATATCCTTGAAAACGGCAGGAGACTGCCCGATGAACTCTGCGATGCAGGGGCGATGGAGTCTGATAATATCTTCAGACAGGCTGTAGGTGATGCCGCCGTAAAAATGGTGCGGCTTTCGGATAAGTATCTCAGTGACCCCGACAGTTTCGACCTTACACCAAAACAAAAGATAGTTGCGGATTTTTTGTCGGAGTACGGCGCTGCGGCTGAGAAAGAAGCTGCATATATGTGCGGTGTCACTCAGGCTGTGGTCAAGCGCCTTGTTGCGGGAGGAGCTGCCGCTGAATACGACATGGAGGTATTCCGCCATGTTGAGGACGGCTCTGAAGAAAAATGCGACCCCGACAAAATAGTTCTCTCGGATGAACAGCAGTCCGCTCATGACGCTGTGCTCTCAGCTCTCTTTGACAGGAAGGCAGCTGCTTTTCTGCTGCATGGCGTTACGGGAAGCGGTAAGACTTCAGTCTTTGAGAAGCTTATATCCGATACAGTTAAAATGGGAAGGCAGGCTATGCTGCTCATCCCGGAAATAGGCCTTACTCCTCAGATACTCCGCAGATTCCGCTCGCTTTTCGGTGAAAGAGTAGCTGTTATCCACAGCGGACTTTCACAGGGGCAGCGTCTCGATGAGTACAAGAGGATAAAGAATGGCAGCGCTGATATAGTCATCGGCACAAGAAGTGCGGTATTTGCACCTCTTGATAATATCGGCATCATCATAGTCGATGAGGAAGGTGAGCGCTCCTACAAATCCGACAGCTCGCCGAGATACATGACACATGATATCGCAAGACAGCGATGTGGTTACCACAAGGCTGTGCTTCTGCTGGCATCGGCTACTCCATCGGTGGAGAGCTACTATCTGGCGGAAAAAGGCGTGTACAGGCTGCTGGAGATGAATAAACGCTACAGCACTTCGCCTCTGCCCGAGGTAAGTATCGTCGATATGAATCTGGAGCGTGAAGATGGCAACAAGACGGAATTCAGCCGCAAACTGGCTGAGGAGCTGAGCCGCAATCTGGCAAACGGCGAGCAGTCCATACTTCTGCTCAATCGCCGTGGCTACCATACGGTCATAAGCTGCTGCGACTGCTATCAGCCCGTATATTGCCCGAATTGCTCCGTACCGCTTACCTACCACAAGAAAAATGACAAGCTGATGTGCCACTACTGCGGCTACGTCAGCGAGAAGATAACAGCCTGTCCAAGCTGCGGCTCGGAAAGGCTTAGGAATATGGGGTTCGGCACTCAGAAGCTGGAGGAAGAACTTGCGGTGTATTTCCCGCAGGCGAGAGTTCTCCGCATGGACGCTGATACCACTTTCTCCCGATATTCCTACGAAAAGAACTTTGCAGACTTCCGTGACGGGAAGTACGACATAATGATAGGCACTCAGATGATAGGCAAGGGACTTGACTTCCCCGATGTTACGCTGGTCGGAGTGCTTTCTGTCGATAAAGCCCTGTTTGCAGGGGATTTCCGAAGCTACGAGCGCACATTCTCACTTATCACTCAGGTAGTGGGACGAAGCGGACGCGGCGAAAGGCAGGGACGGGCGATACTTCAGACTTTTATGCCTGAGCATTACATAATGAATCTGGCTGCGGCACAGGACTACAAAAGCTTCTATAACGAAGAAATAGCCATCCGCCGTGCCATGATATTTCCGCCTGTCTGCGATATGGCGGTGTTCTGCTTTGCGGCAAATGACGAATCAGCCGTTCAGAAAGGCGCAGACGCTGTACTTGCCCTGATGAAAGAAAAGCTGGAAAGGATGCAGCCGAAAACTCCTATACGTGTGCTTGGCCCTGTCAGAGCCTCATACGGGAGAATAAACGGCAAATTCCGATACAGAATAATAATGAAATGCAAAAATAACGCCGAGATACGTGGTTTCATCAGTTCGCTGCTGACGGAGGCTGTAAATCTGAAAGAAATGAAAGGCGTTGCCCTGTATGCTGATATGAACGGCGATATCGGGGTATGATATATGCGAAAGGAAGAACAAAATGGCGCTTAGAAAAATTCTGACCGACAAAGACGAAAGCCTGCACAAGGTTTGCAAGCCTGTTGATAAATTCGACGAAAAGCTGGCTGTAATTCTTGATGATATGCATGAGACTCTTGACAAGGCTATGGGTGTCGGACTTGCAGCTCCTCAGATAGGACTGTGCAGAAGAATATTCATCATGCACCTTGAGGAGGGCAATTTCGAGTGTATAAACCCCGAAATTACACAGAAGGAAGGCAAGCAGAGAGTGCAGGAGGGCTGCCTTTCATGCCCGAATATCTGGGGATATGTTACACGTCCTATGAAATGCCATCTGAAGGCTCAGGACAGAAACGGCAACTGGTTCGAGAGAGATTTTGAAGGCCTCGGAGCTCAGTGTACCTGCCATGAAAATGACCATCTTGACGGTCATGTATTCACTGAGATAGTCGAGGAATTCTTCGTTCCCGAGGAGGAATGACATGAAAATAGTATTTATGGGCAGCCCGGAATTTTCAGTTCCCTGCCTTAAAGTGCTTGCTGAGAGCAAGCATGAGGTAGCGGCTGTATTCACTCAGCCTGACAAGGCAAGAGGCAGACGAGGCAATCAGCTGGTACCTACTGCGGTAAAGGCTGCGGCTTTAGAGTACGGCTATCAGGTTTATCAGCCCCTTTCACTCAGAAAGGGTGAGGATGCCGAGAAATCCATACAGGTGCTTAGAGACATCGCCCCTGATCTTATTGTAGTTACCGCTTACGGACAGATACTGCCGAAAGAGGTGCTTGAACTGCCGAAATACGGCTGTATCAACATTCACGCTTCACTTCTGCCGAAGTACAGAGGAGCTGCTCCCATAAACTGGGTCATCCTCAACGGGGAGACAGAAACAGGCGTAACTTCAATGCAGATGGGCGAAGGTCTTGACACAGGCGATATGCTTATCAAGAAAGCCACAAAAATAGGTGAAAACGAGACCTATGAGGAACTCTATGAAAGACTTGCTGTCATGGGCGGAGAGGTACTTGCGGAGACTCTTGAAGCTGTGGAAAACGGCACTCTTTCTCCTGAGAAGCAGGATGATTCGCTCTCATGCTATTCGCCTATGATAAGTAAGGATATGAGCGCTCTGGACTTCTCAAAAACTGCCGCTGAGGTACACAATACCATTCGTGGCGTTACAGGCTTCACAATGCTGGACGGCAAGAGACTGAAGGTGTTCAGATCTGAGATTTCGGACAATATTGCTCAGGATGCAGAAAATGGTTCCATAGTCGATGAAAAGCGTTTTGCAGTGAAGTGCGGTGACGGTAAGGCTGTAATATTTACCGAAGTTCAGCCTGAAGGTAAAAAACGCATGAAAACTGATGATTTTATAAGAGGAAAAAAGCTCGCAAAGGGTGAAGTATTAGGAGGTAACTCATGAACGTTTCATATCTTGTGTATTTGCTGATAATGCTGGTTCTGCCCATATTAGCAGAAGTAAATGTTACACGAACATTTAAAAAATACAACATGGTACGCAATTCAAGAGGTCTTACTGCCGATCAGGTGGCAAGGATGATACTTGACAGCAATGGCCTTTATAATACAAAGATCGAGTTTATAAGCGGAAACCTGAGCGATCATTATGATCCGAGGGCAAACGTAGTCCGCCTTTCCAACTCCACATACGGACAGATATCCGTAGCTGCTATCGGAGTTGCTGCACATGAGTGTGGTCATGCCTGTCAGCATGCTGAGGGATACCTCCCGATACGCATGAGATCAGCTGTTGTACCTGTTACAAATATCTGTTCAAGGCTGTGGTATCTGGTGTTCCTCATCGGTCTGATATTCAGCAATATGACTATCGGAACCAACCTTATCTTACTGTCTGTTATCATGTTTGCGGCAGTAGTGCTGTTTCAGATAATAACTCTCCCTACAGAGCTGAATGCCAGCAGGAGAGCTATGGCTACCCTTGAGAGGGATGGCATACTTGAAAGCGATGAGCTGCCAAAAGCAAGAAAAGTGCTTACAGCTGCTGCTATGACATATGTTGCAGGTCTTGTTGTTTCAATGATACAGTTCCTCAGACTTCTTACTCTTTCAAGGAGAAGATAATGGCTGACCCGAGGTATGTTGCTGTAAAACTTCTTGACAAAACATTAAGCAGCGGCAGCTATTCAAATTTGCAGCTTGATGCAGGACTGAAAAACTCAGACCTTTCACCGCAGGACAAGCGGTTCTGTACGGCGCTTTATTACGGCGTCATTGAGAGAAAGATAACTCTCGATCATATTCTGTCGGGACTTTCATCACGTTCGCTGAGCAAACTTGACAGCATAATTATAACTATATTGCGGTGCGGTATCTACCAGATACTCTACATGGAAAACATCCCTGACAATGCTGCTGTAAATGAAAGCGTAAAGCTTGCCAAGAAGTTCGGCAAGACAAGCGCTTCGGGCATGGTGAATGCTGTTCTCAGGAATTTCATCCGCAGCGGCAAGGATGTCAAGCTTCCCGAAGGTGAGAATAAGGCTTTGTCCGTGAAGTATTCTGCGCCTGAGAGTTTAGTGGAAAGCCTTATCAGCGACTATGGTACCGAGCTTGCAGAAAATCTGCTGAGCGATTCGTTCGGTCAGCCGCCTGTGTACATCCGTCTCAACAGCATAGAGTACAGCGGAAACGATGACTTCATCACGAAAATGATGAAAGGATGCACTCTTACCGATCCGAAGATACTGCCATACTGCCGCATTGCAGAGGGCGATCCTACGGGAACTCCCGCTTTCACTATGGGACTTTTCCACGTTCAGGACCTTGCCTCACAGCTTTGCTGCGAAGCACTGGCTCCTGCGGAAAATGACACGGTGCTGGACCTTTGTGCAGCTCCCGGAGGAAAGACATTCACTATGGCAGAGATGATGAACGGCAAGGGGCGGATATATGCCTTTGACCTTCACGAGAAGCGAGTGGGACTTATCAGGAGCGGTGCTGAAACTCTCGGACTGGACAATATCACTGCCCGTCAGGGAGACGCAGCAGTGTTTGATACCGATATGCCGAAAGCTGAGAAGATTCTTTGTGATGTTCCGTGTTCCGGCATCGGAGTCATCAGAAAGAAGCCGGAGATAAAGTACAAGGACATCAGCGAGTTTAAGCGCCTGCCTGAGATACAGTACAAAATTGCCGAAAATGCACTGAATTATCTGGCAGATGGCGGAGAGATGGTGTATTCCACCTGCACTCTGCGCAAAGCGGAAAATGAAGAAGTCGTAAAGCGTCTTCTTGAAGCGCATCCCGAAATAGAACTTGCGGAACTTCCTCAGCCGCTGGGAAGTGTGTTCAGCGGCGGTATGGCAAGCATATTCCCGAAACACTTCGGCAGCGACGGTTTCTTTATTGCGAAACTGCACAAAATTCAGCAGTAAGCAGATAGCAGAAATCAGGAAGAAGAGAGCAGAAATAAGAAAGCAGTTATCGATTCTATGCTCAAAGATTTTTGATCTGTCCACGGAGTGGACGCCGCAATTATGAATTCTGAATTAAAAAGAAAGGGGTGAGCGGTTGGAGAAAATCGACATTCTCAGTCTCAGTCTGACTGAACTGGAAAATGTTTTAACGGAACTTGGAGAGAAAAAATTCAGAGCAAAACAGGTCTTTCAGTGGCTTCATGTAAAAAGAGTCATCGATTTTGATAAAATGACTGATATATCTGTCCAATTGAGAACGGTCCTGAAAGAAAAATTTTGTATAAATGGACTATTTATAGAAAAAAAGCTTGAATCTTGTATGGATAATACTGTAAAATATCTGTATAGGCTTTCTGA
>JAFOMV010000143.1 GCA_017418765.1 Ruminococcus sp.
CGGCTCATCAGGGCAAAGATCCCTGATTATATTCTGCGGTGCAGTCTGACTCCCCTCAAGCAGATCCGAAAAGCTTTCTGAAAAAGGCTCATTATCGATCATCAAAACAGCACCTTTAAATTTTCCTGTCGGAAAAAAAGGCGAGCTGTCCCCTGCCCGACGCCTGCGTACAATGATATGTCCCGGTGAAAGATAGTAATAATGTTTACCCTCACGATATTCACATCTGCCCTCTGAACAGCAGCCTATTTCAAGCATTTCTTTTTCATATGCAAATCTCCCGTGTTCAGAAAACGAACAGACACTGCCGCTTATAAGTCTGACATCAGGATAGAGCTGATATTCAGTCATTATACGGATTATGCAAGCTGTGCAGCGATCTCCTTGAGCTTAGCAAGATCGTCATCAGAAGGTGCTTCGTTCACTATAACGCCTTCGCCGTTAACAAGCTCAGCGCCTGCATTCTTTGCACGTTCCTCCCAGTTACGCATCCATTCGCCGTCGCCCCAGCCGTATGAGCCGAAAAGGAGAACCTTCTTGCCGCTGAGTGATGACTCTGCTTCTGTGAAGAATGGTTCAAATACATCTTCCTCAAGCACCTCTGCACCCATAGCAGGACAGCCAAAAGCAAGCGCCTCATAATCAGCTACACTTCCACTGAATTCGGATACCTCAAAAAGCTCTGCTTTTGCGCCCTCAGCTGCTGCCTTAGCCATAGCCTCTGTGTTGCCTGTACCGCTCCAATAAATTACTGCTGTTTTCATAATATTTCCTCCTTAGATAATTCTATAGCCTGAAATAGATCCAGACCGTTTTTTAATCTATCGCACAGAATTTCTCTGCATCGACCATAAATCTCAAATGTCTGTTTTGCTTTTCCCACATTGCCGTATACCTTCCAGTATCCGCACAGCAGGCAGTTTTTGCCCTGATTCTGTATGAAACCTTTGATATCCTCTAACGGATATCCAAGAAAGCAGCCTATCTCATGAGGGAAATTGCCGCATTTCATACGTTCCGCCAGCATATCCAGCTTATCATCAAGTGTCATTCCGGCATCATACCCGAAGCCTGAAAGAAATCCCTCAGCACCTTCGAGCCACGCATCCAATAATTTTTCATGGTATAAATATACCATTGTACGTTCTCTGCACTTGCAGAGGGATCTTATCTTCAAGCCATGCTGTTCGGCATTGCTCCTGAATTCTCTGAAGCAGCTTGTTATCGCCTCATCCGAGAGGTCAATGGATACAAGATTTGCACATTTGACTCCCATAAGCACAGGAGCAGTATGAACAGCCAGCTCGTTTTCAAATACATTTCTTTCAAGCTCAGACATATTTACCTGCCTTTATAGTTGGTGAGCAGCTGTTTCAAAGCGCTCACGCTTGAACTGTGAACGTGTTCTACAGGTATTCCATGCTTTTCCGAACGGCTCTTTACGCCGTTGAGCATTTTGTGTGAACAAGTACCTGTAAACACTACCATGAGATCAGGGAAGCCAAGCTTATTTTCAAAATCAGCCGGCATCTGTGTAAATACCTTTGATTTGAAATTGAACGACTTGCATATATCCTGATATCTTGCTGCCATGCGGTCATTCCCGCCTACTATGACTATACTCATGGTTACCTCCTTACATTACTGAATATATGTTAGCGTAATCTAACTTAATATTATAAAATAACGGAGCCGCCTCCGTATAGGTTAGTGTTCTCTAACCATGTGAATTATATCATCATCCTGATATTTTGTCAAGGAACCAAATGGAGCTTCAATAAAGTTTTGTGCGATCAGTCATAAATATATTTGATTTTCACATACAAACTGTATTATTTCAACTAAAAATAACATCTTTTCTTTACCCCAGTGCAACATCGAGAGCCATCATAAGCGTAAAGCCTATGCTGAACATTATTACTCCTATATTTGAATGCTCACCCTCTGACATTTCAGGGATGAGTTCCTCAACTACCACATATATCATTGCGCCTGCCGCAAAGCTTAGAAGATATGGAAGTGCAGGCACCACAAAACCTGCCGCAGCTATTGTCAGAGCTCCGAAAACAGGCTCGACCACACCAGAAAGCACACCGTATACAAAGGACTTCGCCTTGCTTTGCCCCTGTGCGTGCAGAGGCATTGATATGATCGCTCCCTCAGGAAAATTCTGTATAGCTATACCAAGAGAAAGCGCAAGTGCTCCGCCTGCGGTTATCTCAGCAGAACCTGCTCTGTACCCTGCATAAACCACACCTACTGCCATTCCCTCAGGGATATTATGCAGAGTTACTGCAAGCACCATCATCGCCGTCCTGGAAAGTCTGCTGTTTATTCCCTCTGCTTTTTCGGCATTCATATGAAGATGAGGTATGAACGTATCCAGCAGCAGCAGGAACAGCACACCTGCCCAGAAGCCTATAAATGCAGGAACAAAGCTCAGACGTCCCATGCCTTCCGATTGTTCCATAGCGGGTATGATCAGGCTCCATATGGAAGCCGCCGCCATTACTCCGGCTGCAAATCCCGTAAGAGAGCGCTGAACGTTCCTGCTCAGTTCTCCTTTCATAAAAGCAACGCCTGCTGCTCCGGCAGAAGTTCCTATAAATGGTATCATAAGCCCTATAAATGAACAAATATCCATACTGTCTCCTTTCTCAGCCATAAACGGGAACACTGTCCGTTATGGTACTGAATCTATTATATCACATCCTAACAATTAATCATCGAACATTAATCAAGGCTAACTTCCGATTTTATATATTAAAAGCCCTGTATCGCAGATTCAGGATACAAGGCTTCAAAAAACGTTTTAAGACAGCAATGCAGATATCAGCGGTTGTTAACGCTTTCGGGATACATATCATGCTGAGTAAGTCTTTCCCATGCGACTTGCTCCCACTTTGTTCCCTTCTTACCATAATTGCAGTATGGGTCTATGGATAAACCGCCTCTTGGCAGGAATTTTCCCCACACCTCGATGTATTTCGGATCCATAAGCTTTATCAGGTCATTCATGATGATGTTCACGCAGTCCTCGTGGAAATCGCCATGATTGCGGAAACTGAAAAGATAAAGCTTCAGCGACTTGCTCTCTACCATACGTACATCAGGCACATAGGAAATGTATATCGTCGCAAAATCGGGCTGACCTGTAATAGGACAAAGACTTGTGAACTCAGGGCAGTTGAACTTGACGAAGTAGTCCCTGTCAGGGTGCTTGTTCGGGAAAGTTTCCAGCACCTCGGGAGCATAATCGGATAAATACTTTGTATTGCTATTGCCGAGGAGTGTGATGTCTCCTCTTTCGTTTTCGGTTCTGCCTTCCATATTATTCTCCTTTCATCAGCGGATCGGTAAGTCCGTTTGCTTCAAAAGCCGCAATTCTGTCACGGCAGGTCCCGCAAACTCCGCAGGGCTTTTCTCCGCCTTCATAGCAGCTCCATGTCATTTCATACGGAACGTTCAGCTCTGTGCCGATACGCACCACATCAGCCTTGTTCATATCAACAAACGGTGCTTCTATGCGGAGCTGTTCGCCGCTGCCCGTAAATATGGCTTCGTTCATGGCGTTGTTGAACTTAGCGGAACAGTCGGGGTATGCGTTTCCTGCTGCATCATCGCTGTGAGCGCCATAGTAGATAACTCCGCAGTCATTGGAAATTGCAATGCTTGCAGCAGATGCAAGGAAAAGTCCGTTTCTGAACGGCACATAAGTGGAAACAGGCTTGCCGTCGGTTTCTTCAAGCTGCTCTGCGTAGGTCTCCTTGGGGATGTCCTTGTCTGACTGTGTGAGCAGTGAGCAGTCGGAATCTGCAAAAATGGGCGCAAGATCAAGAGTTTTCCATGTTACGCCGTAGTACTTCACAAGCTTCTCTGCCGCCTGTATCTCCTTGTTGTGCTTCTGTCCATAGTAGATGGAAAGAGCAACAACGTTTTCAGCCCCGTACTTTTTTACAGCAAGTGCAAGACAAGTTGAGCTGTCAAGTCCGCCGCTGAATAATACCAATGCTTTCATCTCATTCTCCTTTCAGCAGGTCCTGTAAATCTCTGCGAACCTTGAATTCGCCTGTATATGTCCTTGTTTCGGTACGTGAGGAAACATTCTTTATCCCTCTTGCGGTCATACAGCTGTGAGAGCCGACGATGCGAACTCCCACATCGGGGGTACCTGCCGCTTCTGAGATTATCTCAGCAATATCACGTCCGAGACGCTCCTGAAGCTGAAGTCTCTTTGCCGCCATATCGCATATCCTTGCTATCTTGCTGAGTCCCAGCACTTTTCCTCTCGGAATGTACCCCACATTGACAGTCATATCATACATAAGTGCCAGATGATGCTCGCAGTAGCTGAATACACTTATATCCTTCATGATAACAGCTTCCTCAGCATCGGAGCCCTCAGCTGTGAATGTCTTGCTGAACATTTCTGCTATCTGATGATTTGTATATTTTGTTCCCTCAAGGACTTCCTCTATCATATCCGCCACACGTGTTGGAGTTTCGATAAGCCCCTCTCTTTCGGGGTCCTCCCCTATTGCTTCAAGCAGGCCTCGTATATGATACTCTATTTTTTCTCTGTCCATATTTACACACCTTTCATATCGGGATCCCATATCATTTTGTGCAGCTGCAATTGCAGACGCACACCTCCAAGTTTCCTTTCTTTCATGAACTCTACCATCTCAGCAGGCTCTATCCTGCCGAACACAGGACTGAGATAGATCATGCACTCAGGCTTGTGTTCCTCTATTATCTCTGCGGCACGATTGAGATCTGCCCGTGAACCGCAGACAAATTTCAGCGTATCGAAATACTTCAGATATCTGAAATTATCCGTACACATATGCTTTTCCATTTTACTTGAAGGCAGCTTGTAATCCATAGTTATCACAGGTCTGCCAGTGCGCTTGTCACTCAGGAAAGGCTCAAGCGGCACTGCACCGTTAGTCTCTATCTCGACATTGAGACCAAGACCTGCGATCCTTCCGCAAAGCTCGGGAAGGTCCTCCTGCAAAAGCGGTTCTCCTCCTGTAAGCGTCACATTGCGAACACAGTACTCCTCATAAGCCTGCTGTGCAATTTTCGCAATGCTTGAAGTATTCATAAGGGTGTAGGGAGCTTCTTTTTCGTTCGCCCACATGGTATCGCACCAGTCACATCTCAGGTTACAGCCTGTAAACCGCAGAAAAAGCGCAAGCTCACCTGCGAGTCTGCCCTCACCGTTGATGCTGACAAAATGCTCGGCAAGTCTGAATGTTCCCATACTCACACCTCGTATACCGCACAGTTATCGGGAGTTTCGTAAACAGTCACAGAGCTGACGGGAAGTCCCTTTGCTGTAAGAAGTTTATGGAAATGCTCAGCGAAATTCTCCGCTGTGGGGCGGAACGGCACTTCAATAATGTGAAATCCTTCATCATTCATTGCGGCTATGGTAGTGTCTTTAAGACTGCCCTTCTCGTAAATAAGAGCATGGTCAAAGCTGTCGGCAAGTTCACGCACTGCTTTTTTCAAATCTCCGAAATCTATGAGCATACCTCTTTTTGTTCCCTCATGCTGAAGTGAATCTCCGCTGATGCTGACCTCCACTTTCCAGCGATGGCCGTGTATATTAGCGCATTTTCCCTCGTATCCTGCAAGGAAGTGAGCGCTGTCAAAAGAAGCTGATGTTTTCAGATAATACATAATTCCTCCATAAAAAATACGCCTGCTATAAGCAGACGCACTCTGATGACCGATATCGGGGCATGATATCCCCTATCATACAGACTGCCCTGGTTTTGTTTAACGACAGGATGGCGCAAACGAACTGTCAATGGTTATTATACAGCTTTTTCATCAATATGTCAAGATGTTAGCTCATCTCTCACTAAAACAAGTTTTGCTTATCAGAATTATTTATCTGCGGAACGATGATTATAGTGTTGCCTTAACATAAAAACCGTGACACTTTATGGAATATCACATAAAAGTGTCACGGTACAGCAAATCAGCTGCAATTATTTTATCAGCTTTTTCCTCAATAAGATAAGATCAAAAACATCTCCTGCTTTATCATTATTTATATCAGCAAGCTTGAACTGTGCCTTAGTCAGCTTATTCTGACCGTGAAGATACTTATTCATAAGCAGAAGATCTGCAACATTTATACTTCCGTCCATATTTATATCCCCTGCTTCATATTCCGCTTTATTGAAACTGCATATCAGTGAAGCGGCTTTATCGGCAGTAACGGTTATAGAAGGAGAATCAGATATGACAGCCCCTGACCATCCGCCGAATGTATAGCCCTCATTTGGCTTTGCAGTCAGTGTAACTTTTGTTCCGCTGTCATACGAACCTGTCCACACATTTCCGGAAAATGCGGTGTTGACAGAATCAACAGAAAGAGTACCACTGCCCTTTCTCGTAATAGTTATAGTCGCACTGTTTTTTGAGATACCAAGATAATCCTGCATATCCTCCAGAGCATATTCTGCACGCCTGTTGAAGAAAGTACGCATTTTATCTATCTCACTGTGGTAATAGCTTTTCTGCTGTGAGCAATAGGAATTGAATTCCGAATTAGGTCTGCCGCTGTTCCAGCGCCATGCTGTCATAGTCATATAGTCCATATATCTGTTTTCCTCAGCTTCCAGCTCCGCACTCATCTTTGCAGGTTCAAATACAGAATAAGCGTATGAACAGAACTTGTCAGCAAACTGCTGTCTGAACTGTGGATTTTTCAGTAATGCCACAAATATTGAAGTAGGCATTTCCTTTTTTTCCTTGTCCATTTTGCGGAAACTGTCATACTGATAGCCTTCAACTCCGCCGAAGCTCTGATATGTAAGCCCTACCGAATAGTCAAAATCAAAGGAACCGAAACGCCATTTTCCATCGCTGTATGGATTGCCGTCTATAGAAGTGCCATTGTTTCTCCACATAAGATAGTTGTGGTTAGGCCAGTCCCATGTTCCGAGATAAAGTCCTGCACAGTAGCAGTCGATCAGACTTTCCGCATCCACTTTTGACATAACATGATCATAGTTTGAAGCTACAGACATATCGTTTTCAACACAGAATTTACTGAGAGCCTTCAGCTCTGCAAGGTCATCTTCAGTACCTGCTTCGACTTCACCGTTCTTTATCATAGCTACATTTTCGGACGGAACGCCGTAATTGGACTGTATGAAGTAATCAGAGGATTTTTCGATTATATCGTACATTCCCCATAACTCACCATCAATAAAAAGCATACACCTGTCATTGTCATATGTAGCCAGTGCAGGTAACTCACGCATTGATGAATGGACCACACGCTCTCTAAGCCTGTCTACCCATGATACTGATCTGAGACTGAACGAATCATAGCGCTTTATCTTTTCGCCGTCTATTGCCGAGTAGTTGTCATCTATCAGCTTATAATCAAGCTTTGAATCGCCGTATTTGCTCCTTGCGTACACATTGAAGCTCTTGGTCTGACTGTTTCTGGTAGAAGCGCCCTTTATACGGATACCCATTTTCTGTGAGAAGCCAAATTTGCCTCCGTCAAAATAAGTTATATCCGCTTCACGCTCCCACTCCTTGCCCTTAGAAAAGAAATTGGCAATATTATCTGTATCCCATTCACTTTTCTTAGGATCATACTGTGAACTGTTCTTCCAGTCAACATACTGCTGACCTGCAACGTATATTCCCTTATCCTTGTCAAAGAGATTATCGGGGTCCGTGACCAGCGAAACAACAGGGATATTTGAATAATAAGCCAGCTTGTCACTGCTCATTATAAAATATGTATTGGAAGTAACTCTGCTGAATGAACCGTCAGATGACTTAGCAGCCGCACGTACTACTGTTGCTTTGTCGAATTTTTCGGGATTGGCATTGTATCTCTGCTTGAGTGTTGTGGAATAAGGACTGTTATCATCATGCTGATACTTACTGTAAACGTTTTCCTCAATGCTCCTGTCGTACATCGGTATAGCGCCGCTGTATACCTTAGCCGTAGCAGAAGTTGTCGGATCAGATCCATCAAGTGTATAATAAACGGTATCAGCTGAACTTATTGTAAGCTCAGACACATCATTGACGTTGTAAAAACCCGATGCCAGTGAGAATACCGGTTCAGCAGGCGCAGAGCTGTTAGCCGCTGATGGTGTAGGAGCCATAACTGAAAATGTTCCGCTTCCGTCGGGAGAACGGCCGTATGTGGTGTCTTCCGCAAGCGCAGGTACACTGACACTGTCAGCAGCGGAGCCATCAGGCTTTGATAATATGATGTTTTCCCCTGATTTACTCAGGCTGAAGCCTGTATTCAATTCAGTCATACCGCTGCCGTCTTTATTGGATGCTATCATCAGATATCCTCCTTTTTTTATCACAGTACCAGCAGGGAAAACATACTTCATCGGCGAATCAGGATCATCAGATAAGCCAAAGCCATCCAGCGATATATCATTGCTGCTGCCATTAAAAAGCTCTATCCAATCAGAAGCTCTGCCAAGACTGTCGGTAAAACACTCCTTATTCTGTGTACAGACCTCATTTATGCATAGGCCCTCTGTTGCTTGTTCCGCCGATACAATAGCCGTTGTACAGTGCATGGACGAAACGAGGAGCAATGCAGAAGCAAGTCCTCTCATACGTTCAAAAAACCTCATAAAAAATACCCCTCTCTGTATTTTTTGATATTCCTTATAACCGTCCAGGATATTATTGTAATATTTATTTATAAATTTCGAGACAGTAATATTACATGATAAAACAATTATAGCATA
>JAFOMV010000144.1 GCA_017418765.1 Ruminococcus sp.
GACGCTAAGGATATCGTATCCGAAATAGAACGCATCCACAAGACTTCGGCTGTTATCACTGCCGGTCTGGGCAGACTTTCCATAGCCGCTTCACTCATGGGCTATATGCTCAAAGGCGAGGACGATACCATCACTCTACGTGTGGACGGAGGCGGCCCTGCCGGTCAGCTTACGGCTGTTGCCGACAGCTGGGGCAATGTAAAAAGCTGTGTGGGGAATCCCGTGGTAGAGATACCTCTCAACGCTCAGGGCAAGCTTGATGTAGGCGGCGCTGTGGGTACAGACGGTACTCTCTCCGTTGTAAAGGATATGGGACTGAAAGAACCTTATGTGGGAGTCATCCCACTTGTTTCAGGTGAAATTGCTGAAGATATCGCAAGCTATTACGCTACAAGCGAGCAGATACCTACAGTTTGCAGTCTGGGGGTACTGGTAAACCCTGACCTGACCGTAAAAGCGGCAGGCGGTTTCCTTGTACAGCTTCTGCCTTTCGCTGATGAAAAGGTCATCGACATCCTCGAAAAGAACGTAGCTGCTATGCCTCCTGTTTCTGCTATGCTGGACGAAGGAAAAACTCCAGAGGAGATAGCAAATATGCTTCTTGCAGGACTTGACCCTAATGTTCTTGACACCGCCGAGCCGGTTTACGGTTGCGATTGCAGCCGTGAGAGGACAGAAAGGGTGCTTATCAGTATCGGTGAAAAGGAACTGAGGGAAATGGCTGCCGAGGGCAAGGATACTACGGTATGCTGCCATTTCTGCGGCAAGGAGTACGTTTTCACTCCGCAGGAATTGCTTGCACTCATCAAATAAATTATCAAAAGGGCACTTAGTTGAGTGCCCTTTTGACAAAAAATGTATTGACGCAGAGAGTATACTTTTGCGATGTAATGTGTTATACAGAAAAAGGACCGCTTAAAAACGGTCCTTTTAATTTTATCATTGCATCAGCTTCTTAACTCTGCACCGATAGCTGCCAGTGCTTTCAGTGCCTTTTTCATTGCGCTGTCTGCCTGTTCATCGGTAAGCGTTCCATCGTGTGAACGCATTGAGATGGAGTATGCTATACTCTTTTTGCTGCTCTTTTTCATTTCGTCGCTGCGGTACACGTCGAAAAGGGTCACCTTTTCCAGTATCTTTCCAACCGCGCTCTTGATAGCCTTTTCAAGCTCTGCAACAGGCATATCCTCGTCTACAAGCAGGCTGAGGTCACGGGTAGTTGCAGGGAACTTAGGCAGCGGCTGATATGTTATCTTATCAGCTGCAAGCTCCATCATCTCAGGGATGCAAAGCTTGGCTGCATATGTCTTTACGCCGAGTTCGTAGGTCTCCTGTACAGCAGGGTGTATCTCGCCGAAGATACCGATGTGTACGCCGTCCTTAACGATAACAGCGCTTCTTCCCGGGTGGAAAGCTGACTTCTCATCGAATACTTCACAGTCAGAGGCTCTCTTGTACTCAACGTCCTCTATTTTCAGCTCAGCGAGTATCTGCTCTATCATGCCCTTCATGGTATAGAAATCGCAGTTTCCGCCGTACATACCGATAGTGAGTCTCTGAGGCTCATCAGGAAGTGAATACTGGTACTTGTGCTTCTTTTCGCCGCTGTTAGCAAGTGTATCGCCGTTGATGTATGGCTTTTCTTCGGAAGCAGGGAGGTACTCCTTTGAGATTTCAAAGAGGCATGCCTTTTCGTTTCTGTTGTTGTAGTTGAATGAGAGGACGTCAAGCATTGAAGGAACAGTAGTTGTTCTCATAACGCTTGTATCTTCACCGAGAGGATTTACTATCTTTACGGCATTTCTCAGCTTGCTTCCCTCAGGAAGTCTGATCTTGTCGAAGTACTTTGGTGAAACGAAAGAGTAAGTAGCTATCTCGTATCCGCCGAGAGAAACAGCAGCATTTCTCAGTGTACGTGCGAACTTCTGCTCCTCTGTGAATTCAGCTCTTGCAACTCCACGGAAGTCAGTCGAAGGGATGTTGTTGTAGCCGTAGATACGGGCAACTTCTTCAGCGATGTCAGCCTTGCAGCCGATATCAATACGGAATGAAGGAGCGATCACTCTGCCGTTTTCAACCTTGAATTCAAGGCGCTCGAGGTACTTTATCATGTCTGCCTCAGGGATATCAGTGCCGAGGAAATTGTTTATCCACTCAGC
>JAFOMV010000145.1 GCA_017418765.1 Ruminococcus sp.
GCATTGAACAAAAGCCCTTGATTAAAGCAGAAAAGTGTGGTATAATCAACAATGACTATTATGATAAAGGAAGATAAAAATGCTTGCAAGCCTTATAAATATAAATAAGTATTACAACGGCAATCAGGTGCTGAACAATGTCTCGCTGACCATCGACGAGAGCGACAAGATAGGTCTGGTGGGCAACAACGGCTGCGGAAAGTCCACACTGCTGAAGATACTCACAGGTTCTGTTGATCCTGACCGCACCACCGAAAAGGACGGCATAGTCTCGCTTGCATCCAAGACCACTATCGGATATCTGGAGCAGATGGGCGGTCTCAACTCCGAAAACACCGTAATCGAGGAGATGAGAAGCGTTTTTGCGCCTATCCACCGTGCTATTGACCGTCTTCGTGAGATAGAGATAGAAATAGAGATGGGCGATAATTCGTCCGCTGACGAGTATCAGCAGCTTTCTTCGTGGGTGGAGGCCAACGACGGCTACAACACAGATGTGAAGATCCGCACTATCCTCAACGGCATGGGCTTCACAGGTGATGAGCTGAACCGTACAGTTTCGGGATTCAGCGGCGGCGAAAAGACAAGGCTCTGTATTTCCCGTCTTCTCCTTGAAGAACCCAATCTGCTCATCCTCGACGAGCCTACCAATCACCTTGACTTCAAGACCATAATGTGGCTGGAGGATTACCTCCGCAGCTACAAGGGAGCAGTGCTGATAGTATCACATGACCGATACTTCCTCGATCGCCTTTGTACGTCCATCTGCGAGATAGAGCGTGGAACTCTTACACGCTACAAGGGCAACTACACCGCTTTTGTGCGCCAGCGTGAGGAGAACGATGCCCGCCGTGAAAAGGAATATGAGATGCAGCAGAAGCAGATAGCACAGATGGAGGACTATGTTGCACGAAATCTTGTACGTGCGTCCACTACGAAAATGGCGCAGAGCCGCAGAAAACAGCTTGAAAAGATGGAGCGTATCGAAAAGCCTTTCCATGATACAAAGTCTGCGAAGATACGCTTTACATACGGAGCTGAACCTCCGCTGGATGTGCTGAAAGTCAAGGGAGTGGATATCTCCGTTGGCGACGGCGCAGCGAGAAAAACTCTCGTTGACAACATCGATTTTGAAGTCCGCAGAGGAGAAAAAGTCGGTATCATAGGAGATAACGGCATAGGAAAATCAACTCTGCTGCGGATCATACAGGAGCAGCTTCCGCATAAGGGACTGGTGCGCTGGAACAGCAATATCAAGATAAGCTATTTCGAGCAGGAAAGCACCAATCTCAACAAGGAACTGACCGTTATGGAGGAACTCCACAGTCGCTATCCGTCAATGTCAGAACTGGAGGTAAGAAGTCTCCTTGCACAGGTAAGACTTATCGGCGAGAACGTTTTCAAGGAAACGGGAGTCATCAGCGGCGGCGAGAGGGCAAAGCTCTGCTTTGCTATCATGATGCAGGAGCACGGAAATGTCCTCATTCTCGATGAGCCGACAAACCATCTTGACCTGAGTTCAAAGGAAGCTATTGAAGAAGCGCTTCAGGAGTACACGGGAACTATTATTTTCGTATCCCATGACCGCTATCTGCTGAGCAAGATAGCTGACCGCCTTATTGAACTGACAGATGGAGGCTACCGTGAGCATAACTACGGATTTGAGAAATATCTTGACGTTCTCCGTGATGAACAGGCAGAGCAGAAGCGTATCGCAGATGCTGAGAAATTCGCAAAGGCTGCCGAAGCTGCAAAGGATAAGCAAGTCAAGAACTACCGAAGCAAGCAGCAGAGAAGTGCTGATGCCGCACGTAAGAACGA
>JAFOMV010000027.1 GCA_017418765.1 Ruminococcus sp.
GGGAAAAATACCTTAGCACGTTCTATACCGTCAAGTCCTGTTACGATGACATCCTCGGGCACTCTGATGTTATGTTCATTTAAAACGAGACAAGTGGTTATAGCCATAACATCATTTGCGCAAACAATAGCGTCGGGCAATTCAGGGGCATCCTTCAGCATTTGTTCAAGAGCAGCTCTCGCAGGGCCGTCCCAGAAATCACCGTAGTATATCTTGCTTTCGTCAAAGGTGATACCATGAGAGATAAGAGAACGCCTATAGGCTTCGTTTCTTTCTTCAGAAAAGCTGTTGTTTCTGATCCCACTGAGCATATAGATATTTCTTGCATTGTGACATTCGATCACGTGGTCAACTATCTTTTCAAAGATAGCGCCGTAATCATAGATGATATTATAGGCGTTGTCCATTTTTCGTTCAACGGTAAAAACAGGTATACCTTTTTTGCTGCATCTTTTGATAATATCCCTGCAAAGTATGTTATCCTTGATCAATTCTGTATACAACACGACGCCTTTAAGAGGTATGTTTTTATACAGGTGGAAAATACCCTTTTCACCTGCATCAAAGCCATCCTGCCAGAACAGATCAGAATATGTGCAGAAACAAAATACTTCATAGCCTTGTTTGATAAGTTTGTCACTAAGATACTGGATATATTTATGTCTGCCGGTTCTGTGTATAGTCGGAATAAAAATTCCTATTATACCTTTCATATAGACATACCTCCTGTCAAAGCTGTATTAAACCTTGAAGGTTCATATGTAATTATATGTATTATATCATCTTATACATAAAATGTCAAATAATAGTGAAAAAATACTGCTTATTAACTAATTGTGTATCAGTTTGTTTTTTAAAACTAAAAAGAAACATAGCCGCTTTATGTGTATAGCAGCTATGTGATCTTTAAAATATGAAATTATGACAGCTTTTTGATAATAGTCAGGATATTACTGCCGTTTACATACTCATAATTGATATCGTCCATATTCTTTTTTACGAGGAAGATGCCAAGTCCGCCGATTTCTCGTTCAGCGGCAGAGAGCGTGATATCAGGGTCATCTTTTGCAAGCGGATCGTAGGGGATACCATGATCGATAAATGTAATAATAACTGCTGAACCGTCAGGTCTGACTTCAACCCGGACTGTTGCAGGTCCTGTTTCGGGATCATAGGCATATTCAGCTATATTTACGAATATTTCCTCTGCGGCAAGGTCTATCTGCATCTGTATTTTTGCGGAGCAGTCTGTTTTTTCAAGCTGGCTGTCTATAAATTCGAGCACATCCGAAAGGTTGTCTTTTACAGCCTCAATATCCAGTTCTTTCATGTTTAGCGCTCCTTTTCGATGGTGAGGATATCAGAAAAGCCTGTTACATCAAAAATTTCCATTACATCGCCATTTACATTGAGCACCTTCATATCGCCCTGTCTGTTCATTTTTTTCTGAGCGATAAGCAGAACTCGAAGTCCTGCTGATGAAATGTACTCAACATTTTCAAAGTCAAGTATGAGACAGTTTATCCCATCAAGGCTGTCATTGATAATGTCTTCAAGCTTTGGTGCTGATTTTGTATCGATCCTTCCATCTATTTTCAATCTGAGAGAATTGGATTTCTTGTATGTATCAATATTCATATTTCATATCCTTCTTTCGTCATTTTCCACGCTCCGCTTTCATAGAAACTTTCAAGAATTTTTTCATCAAGCTTTCCGCTTTTAGCCATACTGCGCAGGATATCAAAGGCTTCTTCGGGTGCAACAGGGGATTTGTAAGGTCTGTTCTGAGCTGTAAGTGCTTCATATATATCGATCACGGTAAGAAGTCTTGCCTCCCAGGGAATATCACAGGCTGTGAGTCCGTCGGGGTATCCTGAACCATCCATCATCTCATGGTGTGCAGCTGCCCAGAAAGGAACCATCCTGTATTCTCCTCTGAATTCCATTTTTGAAAGCAGTTCTTTTGTATACCATACATGGCTTTCTACGATCTTTCGTTCGGCAGATGTGAGTGTCCCGCTGATTATGGTAATAGCTTCAAGTTCATCATCATTTAGCAGAGGAATCTCTTTTCCGTCGGAAGTGATACATTTTATTCCTGCAATGTTTTTGAGCTTTTCAATAGTTTCATCATTGAGATAAACTGATGTATTAGATGTTATGATAATTTCTTTTGCTTCAGCAAGAGAATTTGCGGCTTTCTCACATTCAGCGTTCAGTGAAGGATCGGACAAGCTTCGTATTCTCAGCATCAGCAGAGATATCTCTATTCTGTGCATGATATTCTCAAGCTTGCTGCCAAGCCTTGAGGGTTTATCCATTACTTCAAACGGTACAAGCAGTTTGCCTATATCATGGAGCCATATACTCATAATAAACGGAGCTGTGTTTTCGTTTGTATAGTTTTTGAGCTGACCATTAGCTCTCAGCCATTCGAGGTATTTATTTGCAAAGCAGACCATATTTTTTGTGTGATCGGCGTTATATGCAGATCTTTCTTCGGTTTCTGTCACCATGACTTCAACGAATGAATTCATAAGGTTGATCACCTGATTTGCAAGCCTCTTATTGCTGATAAACAGCTCGACAGCTTCTGTATTGTCACTTATTACAGCTATGAGAGCAATTCTTTCACTATTTTTCATCAGAAATGATGTAGTGACTCTGAGGTACCGCATTATGCCATTCGTCCTGAAAGGGACTGTTTTTACTATCTTTTTTTTCATATAAACAGCATCAAGTATGAGTTCAAAGAATTCATCATTTTCTTCAAATTCACTCATGAGCATGACTATACTTTTACCTTCAAGCAGGCCGCCATTGTAGTTGAGGGCTGCTGATGCAGCCTGATTGCATATGCCTATTTTACCGTCAAATCCTATTACAATTACTCCATCCGTCATATCATTCAGTATACTTTCGTATATGTACTTTTCTTTTTCGTCTATATCCATCGATTTCTCCTTGCGAAAACACCCCTGTAAAAACTAATAATTATTACGGATATTATTATTATAACAGAATTATTTGTGCAGGTCAATAAAAATTATGTAGATAAAATTGACGAATCGTTAAATTTCAATTAAGAATCAAATTTAAGATAATGCTATACAAAGTATGCAGAAGGGGGCTTACATTCACGCATATATCGTCAGCATTGATTTTTTTCCGGAATTATGATATAATGAATGTAAATATTCATTATAATATATTACAATGTCCTTGCAGATACGCAGATCACAGATCTGCTCCCTGCATATCGGACAATTATATCATAGCGCCTACAGCGCCTACGCTTTATGATATATTAGCGGAAAAATGACCACAATGTATATCTACAGGAGTAAATATAAATTTATGAAAAACAGTAATAATAATGATAACAGAAAATTCAGATTGCGTAACTCTCTTTCTGCGAAAACAGTTCGTTCAACTATAATGAGCTGTATTCTTTTCGGACTTGTGGCTCAGATAGTTGCGCTGACATTCTATGCTGTCTCATTGACACAGAAATATATTAGTGTTGCTGACAGTGTTGCAAGACAGTCTGCGATGTCGGTCAAGCACGGGGCAGATTCCATCAGCTTTTCAAATGAAGTCATGGATATATACAGCAGTCTTCCTGAAAGCGCAGTTAAAAATGTCGGAACAGAAGAATACCGTGAACACTTCAAAGGTATAGATATGTCAAAGGGCAGTACATATGATGTTCTGATACATATGCTTAAAGGCGCATTGGAATATAATGATGTTTACGATGTTTACGTTGCGATGTACGATAGGAATACAAACAGGATAGTGTATATCGCTGATCCTGATGAGGATATGGAAGACCGTATGCTGCCGGGAGACTGGGAACCTGTCAACAGAAAAGGTATGCTCAGATTCCTTGAAGGCGACGGAGAAGATGTGCTGTACGATATTGAAAACACAGATAAGTACGGGCTCTTATGTACTGTCGGAGTTCCGCTGATGGATGAAAAAGGGCAGACTTGTGCGTTTACACTTGTGGATATTTCTATCAAAAGTATCGTTGTAGGAATGGCTGAATTTTCCCTCAGACTTACCATAGCTCTTACGATCGTCACTATACTGCTTGCATATTTCCAGTTGAAGCATTTCAGAAAAAAACTGATAGCTCCTATAAACAGCATTGCAGAAGCGTCACAGGAATTTGTAAAGGACAAAAATACAGAGGGAATATACAAGGAACATTTCTCAGGACTTGATATAAAAACAGGAGATGAAATAGAGAATCTCAGCAAGACTATGTCTGAAATGGAGCGTGATCTCTATACATACGAAAAGGATCTTCTCAGAATAACAGCTGAGAATGAGCGTATAAGTACAGAGCTTTCATTGGCTTCTCAGATACAGAACGCAATGCTGCCGCATATATTTCCTCCGTTTCCTGATAGGAGCGAATTCGATATATATGCAATGATGGAGCCTGCAAGAGAAATCGGCGGTGATTTCTATGATTTCTTTATGACGGATCCCGATCATCTATGTATCGTTATGGCTGATGTTTCGGGAAAAGGTATACCTGCCGCTTTGTTTATGATGATATCAAAAACCATAATACAGAGCTGTGCAATGCTGGGAAGCTCGGCAGAGGATATACTGCAAAAGACTAATAAAGCGCTTTGTTCAAATAATCATGCAGATATGTTCGTGACGGCATGGGTCGGCATATTGCAGATATCAACAGGAATACTTACCGCTGCCAATGCAGGGCATGAATATCCTGTGATAAAACGCTTTGACGGTAAGTTTGAGATATATAAGGATAAGCACGGTTTTGTTATAGGCGGTATGGATAATACACATTATAATGAATATACACTTCAGCTCAGATGCGGTGACAGGATGTTCCTTTATACGGATGGTGTCACGGAAGCTGATGATTCAGAAAACAATATGTTCGGAACGGAACGAATGCTGGAGAGCCTTAACGATTCATGTGATGACAGCCTTGAAATGCTTCTGAATGATCTGAGGACTGATGTAAACAGTTTTGTTGGAGATGTGGAACAATTTGATGATATGACAATGCTTTGCTTTGAGTATAAGAAAGAATAATATGATAAAACTCCTGTTGGTATTTATATACCGTCAGGAGTTTTTCTGTTGCTCTGCAAATTGAAATTTGAGTAAAAGGCAGAAAGAGAATAAACTTGTGCAGTAACACCTTAAATCAGTCAGATTCGTTTCACCGAAACGCTGGTAATGGACTATTTCACGCTGCCTGAGAAAACGGATAGGATCACGTACATCAGGGTCATCAGCAAGTCGCAGGATATTATCATATGTGGTCCTTGCTTTTTGTTCAGCTGCCATATTCTCGTGAAGATCAGTTATTATATCACCCTTTGACTGAAAATATGAAGCTGTAAAAGGCGCACCTGATGCAGCTACCGGATAGATGCCTGTGGTGTGATCGACAAAATAAGTGTCGAATCCGCTTGCTTTTATCTCGTCGATAGAAAGCCCCTTGGTAAGCTGATAGAGTATAGCTGATATCATTTCCACGTGTGCAAGTTCTTCTGTACCTATATCAGTAAGCAGACCCTTAACCTCTCCGTAAGGCATGACGTAGCGCTGATTCAGGTATCTCAGTGATGCGGCTAATTCACCGTCAGGACCTCCGAGCTGAGATATAATGATCTTAGCCAGCTTAGCATTGGGAGTCTTTATATTTACGGGATACTGTAGTTTGTTAATATATACTTCTTGTACATAATCGGTATAAAAATCTTGAAAATTGATAACTTGTAGTATATAGAATATTTGTTTATCCGTAAAGTTTATGCAAAATGATGGGAATCGCCAATAAAATGATAGAATTATTCATTGAAAATGCACTATGATTGTGTTATAATATTGAAAAGGAAGCTAAAAGTACCTTTTCAGAGTTGGGGCGTTATTGCTCATTGTGATTTGCAATAATTGCTGATATGACATCCATGAAATCAGAACGGCGTAATGGTCATAAAAAAGTTTTCTTATTCGGAAGGAGGATGTAGAATGAAAAAAGGAATTAAAAGGTTTGCGGCTTTGACAGCTTCGCTGGCAGTCGCAGCAACATCAAATTTGCCTATCGCAACACAGCTCACAGCTAATGCTGCTTATGGTGTCGGAGGCAACGGCAGTGCTGTAATGGAATATCTCGACAGAGGTATCTACGCTGTCAATAACGGCAATGGTATGTTTGTAAGCTGGCGTTTTAATGCAAGCGATGCAAGCGATGCTGAGTACAGACTTTATCGTGATGACGAACTTATCTACACAAGCGAAAATGGGGAAGCTACCTGCTATCAGGATAACGGCGGCAATGCGAATTCGCTTTATCGTGTTGACTGCATCGAAAATGGCATGATAGTCAACTCTGAGACTTGCAATTTTATCTCAAACAATAACTATTTTGACATTGCACTTAACAGTCCGGGAAGTCAGTATTCACCTAACGATGCCTGTGTAGGCGATGTTAACGGTGATGGACAGTATGAGATATTCCTGAAGTGGGATCCTGAAAATCAGAAGGATAATTCTCAGAGCGGCGTCACCGATAAGGTGTATATCGACTGTTATACCCTTGAGGGCACACAGCTTTGGCGTGTGGATATGGGTATAAACATCCGTGCAGGTCAGCATTATACACAGATGTGCGTTGCTGACTTTGACTATGACGGCAGAGCTGAACTCATTACAAAGACAGCCGACGGTACAAGGGACGGACAGGGTAATGTCATCGGTAACGGTTCAAAGGATTACCGCACTGCTACAGGTACTATACTGACCGGCCCTGAATATCTTACACTTTTCGACGGTGAGACAGGTGCAGCTCTGGATACCATAGAATTCCCCGTACTCAGAGGTGATGCCACAAGTAATACTGCGAAGGCAACATGGGGCGATAACTACGGTAACCGCTGCGAGCGTATGAACAGTGGTATTGCTTACCTTGACGGTGTTCATCCTTCTGCTATTTACGGCAGAGGCTACTACACAAGACTTACATGGTCTGCTGTAGATGTGGTAAACAAAAAGTTGGTAAAGCGCTGGGTATTTGATACCGGATTCAACAAGAGCGCTGCAGGTTATGGCTGCGGAAACCATAATGTAATGGTTGCTGACGGCGATAATGACGGCAGACAGGAGATATACACAGGTGCTAACTGTATCGATGATGACGGTACTCTGCTCTGGACATCAGGCGACCTTCATGGTGACGCTATGCATGTTGGCGATCTCATTCCTGAGCGTGAAGGCCTTGAAGTCTGGGAGTGCCATGAGGATACACCATACGGTGAGTCTTGTTATGATGCAAGAACAGGTGAGAAGATATTCCACATCAATAATACCAAGGATACAGGCCGATGCGCCGCTGATAATGTATGGGCAGGCAGCAGTGGTGCTGAATTCTGGGGCGCTGCTGACGGAAATGTTTATAATACAAACGGTCAGAAGATCGGAGAAACAAAACCTGCACAGAATTTCTTCATCTATTGGGACGGCGACCTTGAGCGTGAAATACTTGACGCTAATAAGATCACAAAGATGACAGATGCTAATAAGATAGATACTATTTTTACAGCTGATGGATGCTCTGCAAATAACGGTTCCAAGAATGTTCCTTGTTTGACAGCTGATCTTTTCGGTGACTGGAGAGAGGAACTTATACTCAGAACAAATGATAACAGCAAGCTGCGTGTATGGTGTACTACAGCTGCAACTGATGTAAGACTTACAACCCTTATGCATGATACTCAGTACCGTGCTCAGAATGGCTGTCAGCAGTCTGCATACAATCAGCCGCCGCACGTAAGCTATTATCTCGGAAGCGATGCTGCTGTACCGGGACAGCCTGATGTACAGTTCAACATCACACCGGTCAAGACAAATATACCTTTAACATCAACTGCGACAACAACAACTACAACAACTACTGCTCAAAAGCCAACCACCACCACAACTACAACAACAGCACAGCCCGTTTTAGTAACTACTATAGTTCCGGCTTCTGAGATCGTTAATGGAAAGATCTACACATTCAGAAATGTAAACAGCGGTCTTTACCTCGATGTTGTCAACGGTACAGCCGGAAACGGAGCTAATGTCCAGCAGGCAGCTGCAACAGGCAAGCAGAACCAGTTCAAGGCTGTATCAGCAGGCGATGGCTACTTCTATCTCATATCTCAGGTCGGCGACGGAAATACCTATGCACTCGATGTAAGCGGCAAGAAGACAGCCGATGGTACAAATATTGAGCTTTATAGATTCAAAAACGGAGAGAATCAGAAGTTCAAGATCAATAAGAATGCAGACGGTACTTTCAGCGTACTTACTAAGATCACAGGCGATAAATCAGGTCTTGACATCAAGGGTAAATCCATGAATGAAGGCGCAAATGTACAGCAGTACACTTACAAGGGCGGCACAAATCAGAAGTGGTACGTCGATGTTATTGAGGAAGTTCCTGCAACTCCTGAAACCACTACAACTACTACAACTCCTACAACCACCACCACAACAACTACAACAACAACTACTACAACAACCACTACTACAACAACAACTACAACTACAACCACTACAACAACCACAACCACAACTCCTACAACTACTAAAGCCACTACAACTGCTGTAACAGGTGTTTCTGACGGACATATCTATAGGTTCAAAAACGTTAACAGCGGTCTTTACCTTGATGTTGTAAACGGTAAGGCTGCAAACGGAGCTAATGTTCAGCAGGCAGCTGCAACAGGTAAGCAGAACCAGTTCAAGGCTGTATCAGCAGGCAATGGTTATTTCTATCTGATATCACAGGTCGGTGACGGAAAGTCATATGCACTTGATATAAATGGAAAGAAGACGGCTGATGGTACAAATGTAGAAATCTATACATTCAAAAACGGAGAAAATCAGAAGTTTAAGATCAATAAAAATGCAGACGGCACATATAGTATCCTTACAAAGATCACAGGCGATAAGTCTGCTCTTGATGTGAAGAGTAAATCTAAAGTCGCAGGCGGAAATGTACAGCAGTACACTTACAATGGCGGCGCAAATCAGAAGTGGACTCTCGAATTAGTTCAATAATATCTGAAACATATCAGTGAGACTGTTCAGTGAACACAAAGCCTCCTATGGTGAAAAATCCATAGGAGGCTTTACTTATGCAGACATCTCTTTTATTCCTTCAGTATTTCCATACTGTCAATGTGAGATATATCCTGTTTAGTGAAAATAGTCTGAACCATAGCCTGGGTGATATCTGAAGCGAGTGCGTCTTCCTTCTCTTTAGTGTGTTTAGGAATATGACATATAATAACTGCATTATTAAAGCGGTTCCGGATGATACCAACGATCTCGGTATCAGTCTCTTTTTCGCTGATGATATCATATTCAGTACGTTCCCATAATGAGGGCTTTTCGATCATGTTTTCATCTCCTTCCCGATAATCTTATGCTATACAGCATGTACCGCTTGACTTTTTCTGCATTTCATTAATGTAATATTCTTTTATCATTGGCAGTATACTTATCTGAAAGGAGGGGGAGAATGAAGGAATACTGTATGTATCTGAGAAAGTCAAGGGCTGATGCTGAGGCGGAAGCAAGAGGTGAAGGCGAGACACTTGCACGTCACAGGAGTATCCTTGCTGAGCTTGCAAATAAGCAGAAACTGAATGTGACAAAGATATACAAAGAGATAGTCAGCGGTGACAGTATTGCTGCAAGACCTGAAATGCAGGCACTGCTTGCTGATGTTGCAGAAAGAAAATATGCAGGGGTGCTTGTGGTCGAGATAGAACGTCTTGCACGAGGTGATACGATAGACCAGGGAATCGTAGCACAAGCGTTCCGTGATTCCTCAACAAAGATCATTACCCCTAATAAGACCTATGACCCTGATAATGAATTTGACGAGGAATACTTTGAGTTTTCGCTATTTATGAGCCGACGTGAATACAAAACTATCAATCGCCGTATGCAGGCAGGCAGACTTGCTTCCGTAAAGGAGGGAAATTACATCAGTGCCGCTGCTCCATACGGCTACCGCAAGATAAGTCCCGAACCGAAAGTACATACCCTTGAAATAGTGCCTTCCGAAGCAGAAACAGTAAGGTTTATCTATAAGATGTATCTTGATGGACACGGCGCTAAATCCATTGCGAATGAACTGAATCGCATGGGTATCAGTCCGCAGAAAAATCAGTTCTGGGAATATCCGAGCATAAGGAAGATATTGTCAAACCATCTGTATTGCGGAAAGGTTGGCTGGAGGAACAAGGCAAATGGGGATAAACTCTACAAGGGGCTTCATGAACCGATAATCAGCGAGGAAACTTTCAACGCTGTTCAGCAGAAAAGGAGTATTGATCCTTCTGCACAGCTCCGTCTGAATGACAAGCTGATGAATCATTATCACAATATCCTTTTCTGTCAGAACTGCGGACATCAGCTTAAACGCAGAATAATCGCAGTCAGCGGTCACGAGCATATGCTGTGTACATACAAGGAGTGTCACGGAAAAGTTGTGAGTTCAAATATGGAGGCTGTTGATGAGGCTGTTATAGCTGCTTTTCGGTATCGTATAAGCAGATTTGAAAAGCTGAAACGAAGCGGCTGTGCTGCAGCAGAGAACGAGCCGTACAAAAAAGATATGATCACAGCAGAACTTAACAAGGCAAGGTGTCGGCTGTCAAGGATGTATTATCTTCTTGAACAGGAAGTTTACGATACCGTCGTATTCCTTGAGCGCTCAGCAGCAGTACGTGAAAAGATAACTCTGCTTGAAGCGGCTTTAGCAGAGTCAGACAGCGGACAATGCAGTGATGGACCTGTTGTCCATGAAGCCGTAAAGCGCCTCGAAGATGTTATTGACAGCTTTCCATATTCATTGCCTGAAGAAAAAAACAGACTGCTCCATGCTGCGATAGGGAAGATATACTATAGCAAAACAAAACGAATGTGCAGGAATGATACCTGTTCAGACCTTACACTGACTGTATTTTTTTTATGATCGCTATGTACAACATTGACATTATAGTTTTTTTTCATACTGCCACATATATTATCTCCTTTCCCAGGGCCAGGGGTCATCTATCCAATCCCAATGCTGTGTATCATTATTCTGTTCGGGGGTAAGCGGACCGAAGCGGTCGGTATATTCAGTTACGCATTTTTCCCTTAGAGCTTTATACTTTTCAAACATCGCAAGTCCACGCCGACAGTCAGGATGTGTGTCGAGATAAAGCGTAAGCTCTTTCAGTGAGAAATCATATTTTTTTATCTTACGCAGTAAAAGCTGACGTTCGTTCATACCTTACCTCCTTTATCGAATGGAAAAATAAGGTCGGGGAACAGAGTTCCGTTTTCAAGGGCATCGTCAGGACCGAAAACCTCTCCCCACTGCTGAAAAGGCACATAGGCCATTGCAAGCGGCATTTTATCGGGCATACGGGAAGTATTATCTGTCTTGCCTGAGACATTATTTTTGTACGAATATTCTCGCTCGTGAAGAACGAGCCCTTCTGCATCATCGAAAAGGCTGAGATTCATATTGAGCCCTCCTTTCATTTTCTTCGTTTGAGCAGTTGAAGTCAGGATGATCTGTGCATTACTTATTTCATGCACGATCTATAATATGCATAATTGCAGTATGCGGTGAAATGCGAAGTTTGTCTCTTCCGTTTTTATGCTTTTATCAAAATTATCGTACATTTTTCGTTACAGTTGCTAAAAGTAATTGACTATTTCAGTACTATATGGTATAATCATAAAAAGGAAAACACTGGTCAAAGCGAAAGGAGTGACCGTTACGGAGGTAAGATATGTTAACAAAGACGATGACCTTAATGCTATCAGTGCGATATATGAGGTAAGCTGGCGCCATACATATAAGGGAATGCTTCCGTCAGGATATCTTAAACATATCCCCGAAGGGAACTGGTCTGACAGGATAAACCGTTTCGGTTCACATTCGCTTGTAATGGTGAATAACAGCGAATATATAGCTACTATAAGTTTCGGAGCATCCAGGATAGGCAGCAAATACAGCGGATGGGGAGAGATATTCTCACTTTATGTTCTGCCGCAGTATACAGGCAAGGGGATCGGAAAACTCATCATGGACAGAGCATTGTCAGAATTGAAAGATATGGGATTCAGGCAGGTCGTTCTTGCAGCTCTGGATAAAAACACTATAGCAAGGCATTTTTATGAAAAATATGGCTTTGTAATGAGCGGTGATATGATGAAGCTAAAGATCGGCAGAAAAACTGTAACGGAAGTAATGTATACATTGGATCTAAATGTTTGAGTTTTAAGATAATATAAAAGGGCAGTACCGCGTCAATTTGCAGTACTGCCTTTATTTTTCGTATTGTGATATTATCTTTTCTGCCACCTCACGTCTGGTCTGACGGTTGTTCATAGCCTGCTTTGCTATGTAGCGGTGAGCCTGCGGTTCGGTGAATTTCAGATACTTCATGAGTGCAGATTTGGCTCTGTTTATGAGCCTCATTTCCTCAATGCGGCTGAGCACTTCGGGGGTCTCCTTTTTCATGCCCATCATCCTTGAACGGGCATAGGTCACCAGTCTTACTGTCCTGACCATTTCTTCACGGTCAACGGGACGTGTTACAACGTTTATGCCGTGATCTGAAACGCTGTAGGCTATCTCGTCGGCTATATCTCCCGAGCAGATGAGTATTATTCCAGCGGCGGTATTCTCGGCTATCATTTCCGCCAGTTCCTGACCGAATTCATCGGAAAGCGGGGCATTAATGATAACAAGATCAGGCTCTGTTTCACCTGATACAAGCCTTCTTGCTTCGTTTCCGCTGGATGCCGCAGCTACCTTGCCAAAGCCCTCAGCTGTCAGCAGGGCTTCGGTCTTCTGTGTTATTTCGGGATTTGATGAAACTATTACTGCTCTTTCCATCTTTTACCTCAGACGTATTTGAAGTATGTGCGGTACTCGAACTCGTCCTTGTCGTCAGCGGCATTGTATCTGCTGACCTGACGGTCTATCTGCTCGAATATATCAGCGCATATCTCCTCGGAAAGATGCTCTCTTACGAAATCACTCTGCTTGGCGATCTTTACAGCCTCCTCAAGAGTCTCGGGGAGAAGCTGAAGATCATTGCCGGAGCCGTCCTTCATGGTGCTGTCGAGGAGCGAACAGTCGTCACGCTTTATGCCTTCGATACCTGCGGCAAGTATAAGCTTGAATGCCGCATAGGGATTACAGCAGGCATCAGCGGAGCGTATCTCTATTCTCGGAGTTATCCCCACAGCTTTCGGTATACGGATGAGCTGTGAGCAGTTCTCGAATGACCAGTCAACATACTTGGGAGCATATCCCATTCCGAAGCGCTTGTAGGAGTTGGTAGTGCAGTTGATGAAAGCTGTCATCTCACGTATCCTGCTGAGAACTCCCGAAATGAAGCACTTGCCCTCGTGGGACATCTCACTCAGGTCAGAGCCGAAGATATTCTCGCCCCTCTTTTTTATGCTGAGTGATATGCACAGTGCGCTGCCGTGTTCGTTTGGAAGGGGCTTAGGCATGAAGGATGCGAAAAGTCCCGACTGTGCCGCTATGGATTTTACTACTGTCTTGTAGTGGACCATGTTGTCGGCGGCTGTGACAGGCTCGTTTTCTCTGAACTCTATCTCATTCTGTGCAGGGCCGTGCTTGTGACATGAGCCCTTTGGCTTCATGCCCATTTCCTCCAGTGAGAGACATATCTCTCGCCTTGCGTTCTCACATCTGTCCAGCGGTGCAACATCGAGGTAGCCGCCGTTATCGTGAGGGATACGTGTGGGAGCGCCTTTTTCGTCCAGTTCAAAGAGATAGAACTCGCATTTTGTTCCCATCTCACAGGTGTAACCGTCAAGGCGGAGCTGATTGATGTAGTTGGTAAGGTCGGTACGGGTATCGCCTACATAGTCGCTGCCGTCCATATTTTTCAGTGAACAGAAGAAGCGGACAACTCGTCCCGACTTAGGTCTCCACGGCAGTACCGAAAGAGTGGATATATCTGGCACAAGCAGAAGATCGGATGTGCCGCTTGCTATAGTCGAGGAATCGAAAGGTATGCCGTACTCGAAAGCCCTGGGCAGTTCGTCGGGCATTATGGCTATGTTCTTGAGATTGCCGAACATATCACAGAACGTGAGCCTTATGAATTTTACGTCATTTTCCTCTATGAAGTTAAGTATTTCCTTTGGAGAGAAACTCATTGAAATACCTCCAGTATTATTGTGTAGGGAACGCCGCCATCGGCGTTCCGGAAGCTGTTGGTCAGCGGATATCATACGCCTGTATTTTCCTGACTCACTCAGCTTTTTTATTATCAATTATATATTTCATATTGTGGTACTTTGACACCACATCTTCAAATCCGACAGATCTATACAAGCTGTATCCGTCTTCGGTGGATTTAAGTTCAACGAAATCAAGACACATTTTTTCCGCTTCGGCAAGCAGCATTTTCATAAGTCTGACTGCTATGCCTTTTCTTCTGTACTGCGGTCGGGTATATACATTCATAACAGTTCCCGTTTTGCCATTAATGAAAGACGGATTTGAAGGCTTCTCCGAAACATATAAAAAGCAGCAGCCTGCAATTATATCATCATCTCTGCAAACAAAAGCAAACAGGTCATTGTTTAGATGGGAATTGA
>JAFOMV010000146.1 GCA_017418765.1 Ruminococcus sp.
GATGAGCATAAGACCATCGTGCTCATCACTCACAGCCCTGAGCTTGCCTCTGAAACTGAAAGGATAATCACTATCAATGACGGAAATATCACATCTGACACAAAGGGGGGCAGCATATAATGTTTCTTTTAGAAAATATACGCCTTGCTCTTTCATCGCTTAAAGCCAACAAAATGAGAGCAGCCCTCACTATGCTGGGTATAATAATAGGTATATGCTCTGTCGTAACTATCACTTCGATAGGCAACTCACTTCAGACCATCCTGAATCAGACACTTAATTCCCTGACCGGAAGAACAATAGAATGTGGCTATGATTACATAAACGAAACTGAATCATACCGACTCCATCCTCAGAAAACCTCTGATTATGTATCTATGGAGATGCTTGATAGATTTGAGAAAAACTTCAACGGCAAATATCTCGTTTCACGTGATCACAGCGTAGGTTCTGGAAAAATACAGAATCCATCCGCTAAAAATGTAAACGTCGGTGTAATGGGCGCTTCCGAAGGTTCTATCAAAGAAAACAAGAATCTCTATAAGCTCATTTCCGGAAGATATCCTTCATTTGAAGATAATGCAGGACAAAAACACACCGCCGTTGTATCTGATCTTTTCTTAGAACAGTATTATGGCAAAAATGACAAGAAAAATGCTCTTGGTGAAGATCTGACAATAAATATTGAAAACATCGGTTCAACAGAATTCACTATTGTTGGTATTTACAAGCTTTCAGAATTTTATATAAAGTACGGTAAAGATGCCACTACTCCGCTGAGTGAGTTTGAAACTCCCGTGTTTATCCCATACAGTACCGCAAGAAAGCTGAAAAAACTTGATTCAAGCTACTATGAAGACTTAAAAATAATTGTCAATGATGATAATATACCGCTTGAAAAGGCAACTCAGGAGGTACAGGAATTCTTCGATTATGAATACAGGAACGCAAAATACTGGAAGCCTGAATTCTATGACTCTTCAGTATTTATGAATACAGTAGATACTGTTATGAAAGTTCTCACAGCCGTACTTGCAGTAATTGCTGCTATATCCCTTATAGTCGGCGGTATAGGCGTTATGAATATCATGCTTGTAAGCATAACGGAGCGTACCCGTGAAATAGGAATACGTAAAGCACTTGGCGCCAAAAACGGATATATAAAGGTACAATTCCTGATAGAATCAGCTATCCTCTGTATTGTCGGAGGAATAGTCGGTATCCTTCTCGGTGCATTCAACGGATTCATGTTTGAAACGATCGGAAACTATATACTAAGCAGCAACCCTATTTATGCAAATCTTGGTAAGCTGAATGTGAGCATTTCGCCATCAGCAGTTATAATTGCGCTGATATTCTCTACACTTGTAGGACTTTTCTTCGGTATCTATCCTGCAAACAAAGCTGCAAAGCTTGACCCTATAGATGCTCTCAGATACGAATAATATCATGCAAATAAAATGCGGACAGACCTTTTATAAGGGTCTGCCCGCATTTTTATTTCGGTTTCATCAAGCGCCTGCAAGCTTTTCTTCACAGAGAGATTCCCACTGCTTGAAATAGTCCGCAGAGCGATTTGTTACCATAAGATGTACTTTTTCAGCATTTTTGTCCTTGCTTCTGATTATGTATTTGCCAAGTTCCGCATGAACAGGCATACGCACTGAGCGTCCGTCTTTTTTCACCGTTATATCGGTGTGAAAGTAGTCAGTTGCATTGTCATCCTTTGTTCCCGAAGCCTGAACTCCACTATCAGCCTCAACTGAGGATATACACTTTTTCAGATCATCGAGCTGTTTCTCGGAAAGACTGCCAAGCTCATATATATCCCCGAAAAGCATAAAATCGTCCTCAGCTGTTTCACTGAGGTAAGCATCCATCCATTTATCATCCATAAGCACAACATCGCTCTTAGAGCTTTCGTTGTTTTTGCTTAATGTGTTATCGGGAAGTATCTCGCCTTCATTCTGATAATAGAATCCGCACCATACACGTCCGTCATCCTGTATGAAAAGGTCTGATTTGGTGCAATCGCCTTTGCGGTAATGTCTTACCTTACACAGTATCTCAGGAGCCTCTGTATATGGCGACACAGCAGGCGGCTCTGTAGTAAGCGGAACAGGTGATGAATTTACAGGAGTATCGGGATGGTCGTTATCCACCTCAATGACACTCTGTACCTTAGGACGCAATGGATTGAAAGAGCATGATGTCAGACACATGAGAAGTGCTGTTCCTGCAATAATTAAACGTTTCATAAATTATCACCTCATATTTGCGAGAATACACTGCCTATCCTGTCACAGATGAGCAGATCGGCATTTTTATCCATTTGAGTTGGAGACATATTGATGATCACAAGGCTACTGCCCTTGAAATAGCGGATAAGACCTGCCGCAGGGTATACATTCAGAGATGTGCCGCCTATTATAAGAGTATCAGCATCGGAGATAGCCTTGACAGCGCCGTCCACAACATCATTGCTGAGGGCTTCTTCGTACAGGACCACATCAGGCTTGACTACACCTCCGCATTCGCATACAGGCACGCCCTGAGAACCGATGATATAGTTAACATCATGGAATTTACGGCATTTGGTGCAGTAGTTGCGGAGTACGCTTCCGTGAAGCTCATAAACCTTTTTACTGCCTGCCGCCTGATGGAGACCGTCAATATTCTGGGTCACAACAGCTGTAAGCTTTCCCTGTGCTTCCAGCTCTGCAAGTTTCAGATGTGCGGCA
>JAFOMV010000147.1 GCA_017418765.1 Ruminococcus sp.
GACTATAGTTATGCTTTTCAGAAAGGACAGCATCGCCGTTGACAGCGATATACTCCGTAATTCCGCAAACGGTGACGAGACCATTGTGAAGTACGGCGAAAGGATAGGCGTAAAAGCATGAACAGCAGACAGGCTCTGTAAACAGATGCCTCGGTTTTATCCGTGGGTCCATGCCTTGACACATCCTGCCCTATGTTATATAATTATTAAGGCAATACCGCACAAATCCCACCTGACGGCTTTGCACTGAATCTGCTTGCATATTTTCCGTCATCTTGCACAGAAATTCCTTGACATACGATAGTATGCCTTCGAAATTTCTATACAATCTGACGAAAAATCTGTCGGTGCATCTTCAGCACAAGCTTCGTGCGGTATTGCCTTAATGACTTTTCTACAGGAGGATTACCATATGTTTTGCAATAAATGCGGAGCGGAAATAGACGATGATTCTATTTTCTGCACAAGCTGCGGAGCGAAGATCGATGAACCCGATACTATTATAAGCACTCCGTCAGAACCGGGATTTCTGAAAAATGACTCAGAGCCCACCGTTCTTCTTACAGAAGATGAACTACAGGACGCTTTTGTAAAGGAATACGGAACGGAAAGCCCAGAAATAGGCCATCCAACAGATAATTCAAGGGATTTTTTCTACAATCCAGATATGGCTGAGAATACCGATGACCTTATGCCCTTCAACGAATACGAAAGCGGCGAGGCAGTAAATACAGCCCATGACATTCCGAAAAGCTTCAACGATAACAGCGATACGATAAGCTTCGATGCAGTTGAGGATGATGATTATCCTCCCATCCCCGAGCCTGTATACCCTCAGCCCGAGCCCGAATACAGCGCTCCCATGTATCAGGAGCCTTACGCTGATGTACCGCCTTCACCTGTACAGGAACAAAGGAGACCACAGCCTGCAAAAATAGGCGCAGCAAGACTTTTCGGCGCATTCCTCATTGCGGTGGCTGCATTTTTATTCCTTCTTGTTTTCAGCGTAACGCTCAGTATCAAGCTTGGTCTTAACGGCCATATCGTCAGAAACAATATCAGCAGAGTAAACGAACAGACCCTTATAGCCTCAGAATATGAGGGCAGGGAGCTTTCTTCAGCACTTTACGGTTCACTGGGATTCAAAAACGCTACAGGAGGTATGGCTACAGAAAGCAGTTTCAGAAATTTCCTGCTCAGGACCGACCTTGTAAACTATATAGGCAGAACCGCCGACAGCTACCTCAGCTACATAATAGACGGCAAAGGAAATGACCCGTCAATCACCTCTGATGATCTTGTATACGATTTTATCAAGGGCAATAACCGTGCCTATATCGAGGAATGGGGCTACAGCATGACTGATACCGAATATCAGGCAATGGTCAGCAATCTTGAAAATGACGGTTTCAGCAGAAGTATGAGCATTGCAGAATGTGGAACTGAACTTGGGTTCAGCCTGCGTAATCTCAAATTCCTGTTTTCTATCATGACTATAGCAGTATTCCTTATAATCACAGCTTTGCTGTTTATATGGACAGCTCTTGCAGTCAGCGGCAGGGGAAAATACGTCACCTCATATTTCGGAGGTATATTCAGAGCATCAGGATCGATCATGATACTGATAGGCGGCATATCCGTGCTTGGCTCTGCACTTGCATATGTATTCACACATCAGGCTGTGTTTTATCTGCTCTCATACGGTCTGCTCACCTTTGCACTCATATCGGTATGTACAGGTGCCGCAGAGCTTATTCTCGGAGCGATATTCAAGGCAGTCCATAAACGTGCATATTGATGATATAAAGATCGGCGAAGCAATGCCATAAGGCTGCTTCGCCGATTTTCATTTATGATACTTGCCGCCTGTGGATATCTGGAAGGCACGGTATATCTGTTCAAGGAGCATAACTCTTGCAAGCTGGTGGGGGAAGGTCATTTTCGACATGGAAAGTTTAAGGGCTCCCATAGCTTTTATTTCGGGAGCAAGACCGAATGAACTGCCGATAACGAATGTTACGGTGCTCTGTCCGTTTACGCCTGCCTCGGTTATCTTCTCCGATAATTCGGGACTTGTAAGCTGTTTTCCCTCGATGCACATGGGAACTATCATGCCCTTTGCGTAGCGTTTTATCTGTTCGGCTTCCTTTGCAAGTGCGGAGGTTATCTCCTTGTCGGACGGATCATCGCTTAGTCTGTATTCATCCAGTTCGTGAAGCTCAAAGGTACAGTATCTTCCCAGCCTTTTTATGTATTCAGCGCAGGCACTTCTGAGGTAATCCTCTTTCAGCTTGCCTATGACGATGAGTTGAATGGTCATCAGAAAATAACAGCTCCTCCCTGAGTTTCAACAGGCGCAACTCCCAGCAGATAGTCTCTGCCGCTGA
>JAFOMV010000148.1 GCA_017418765.1 Ruminococcus sp.
AGACCTCTCGTAGTCGAGACAGGCAAGACCTGCGGACTTTCCAACGGATCATGCTGGGTAAGATACGGCGAAACCGTTGTTATGGCTAACGTTACCGCAAGCGCTAAGCCAAGAGAAGGCGTTGACTTCTTCCCTCTCTCTGTTGACTACGAAGAGAGACTTTACTCAGTAGGCAAGATCCCCGGTTCTTTCACAAAGCGTGAAGGCAAGCCCACAGAAAAGGCTATCCTCACATCACGCTGCGTTGACAGACCTATCCGTCCTCTTTTCCCTAAGGATATGAGAAATGACGTTTCAGTTGTTATGACCGTTCTCTCTGTAGAGCCTGACAACTCACCTGAGATCGCAGGTATGATCGCTACTTCCATCGCTATCTCTATTTCCGATATCCCTTGGAACGGCCCTATCTCAGGCATCAACGTTGGTCTCGTTGACGGCGAGATCGTGCTCAATCCTACTCTTGAGCAGAGAGCTAAGACTGACCTGGTACTTACTGTTGCAGGTACTGCTGAGAAGATCGTTATGATCGAGGCAGGCGCTAACGAAGTTCCTGAGGATACAATGCTCGAAGCTATCATGAAGGGTCACGAGGAGATCAAGAAGATGGTCGCTTTCATCAAGGACATCCAGTCACAGATCGGCAAGCCTAAGTTTGCTTTCGAGTCTATGGAAGTTGACCACGATATGTTCGACGCTATCGAAGAATTCGCAGCTGATAGAGTTAAGTTCGCTCTCGATACAAATGACAAGAACGTCCGTGACGAGAGACTTGCTCCTATCGTTGACGATATCCATGCTAAGTTCGACGAGCAGTACCCAGAACAGATCGCTATGATCGACGAGTGCATCTACAAGCTTCAGAAGAAGATCGTTCGTAACTGGCTCTACGAGGGCAAGCGTGTTGACGGCAGAGGCATCGATGAGATACGTCCTCTTGCTGCTGAAGTAGGACTTCTCCCACGTGTTCACGGTTCAGGTCTTTTCACAAGAGGTCAGACACAGGTCCTCACTATTGCTACACTGGGCCCTGTAAGCGATGCTCAGCGTATCGATGGTCTTGACGAAGAAGAATCCAAGAGATATATGCATCAGTACAACTTCCCAAGCTACTCAGTTGGCGAAACAAAGCCTTCAAGAGGTCCGGGACGCCGTGAGATTGGACATGGTGCTCTCGCTGAAAGAGCTCTTGCTCCTGTTATCCCATCTGTTGATGAGTTCCCATACGCTCTGAGACTTGTTTCAGAGGTTCTCTCATCCAACGGTTCAACTTCACAGGGTTCTATCTGCGGCTCTACACTTGCTCTCATGGACGCAGGCGTTCCGATCAAGGCTCCTGTTGCAGGTATCTCATGCGGACTTATTACAAAACCCGACAGTGACGAATTCATGACAATGGTTGATATCCAAGGGCTCGAAGACTTCTTCGGCGACATGGACTTCAAGGTTGGCGGTACTCATAAGGGTATCACTGCTATCCAGGTGGATATCAAGGTTGACGGTCTTACACCTGCTATCATCAAGGAAGCATTCGAGAAGACAAGAAAGGCTCGTATCTACATCCTCGATGAGATCATGCTCAAGGCTATCCCAGAGCCAAGAAAGACTGTAAACAAGTACGCTCCTAAGATGCTCCAGACCAAGATCCCTGCTGACAAGATCAGAGAGGTAATCGGTTCGGGCGGAAAGACCATCCAGAAGATATCTGCTGACTGCGACGTTAAGATAGACATAAGCGATGACGGAAATGTATTCATCAGCGGTATTGACGCTGCAAACTCAAACAAGGCTCTCCAGATCGTTGAGACAATCGCAAACGGTCCTGAGGTCGGCGCAATTTACCGTGGTAAGGTAGTTCGTATCATGGACTTCGGCGCATTTGTTGAGATCGTTCCCGGCGTTGACGGACTGGTTCACATCTCCAAGCTGGATAAGTCAAGAGTAGAAAAGGTTGAGGATATCGTTTCTATCGGCGATGAGATCGTAGTAAAGGTCACTGAGATCGATCGCCAGGGCAGGATCAATCTTTCACGCAAGGACGCTCTTGCTGAGATCGAAGCTAAGAAAAATTCCTGATAACACATAAAATGTAAACAGTATAACAAACCGCAGTATCCTGCTTAAACATGGATACTGCGGTTTTTATAATTGCAGATATAAATATTTTCAAAACCCCTTGACAAATCAATACTGAACTGCTATAATATATTCATACCAAACATATAGGCAAAATAAAAATGAGGTGTTAAAGATGGTAAACAAACGATGTTGACGCTTTTTCATTGTATTATCTTTTATATGCACCGAAGCAATACTTCCGTTTCAGAGCGGTGCCTGAAACATTAATCTATTATAAAGGAGTAATCAATTATGGGAATTTATAAGAATATCACTGATCTTATCGGCGGTACACCGATACTTGAACTTACAAATACCGAATCTTCACTTGAGCTTAATGCCAAGATACTTGCGAAGCTTGAATACTTCAACCCTGCCGGAAGCGTTAAAGACAGAATAGCAAAGGCTATGATCGACGATGCTGAGGAAAAGGGCCTCCTCAAAAAAGGCAGTGTTATCATTGAACCTACAAGCGGAAATACAGGAATAGGTCTTGCTTCTGTTGCCGCTTCAAGAGGTTATCGTCTCATTATAACAATGCCTGAGACAATGAGTATCGAACGCCGCAACCTTATGAAGGCTTACGGTGCAGAGCTTGTCCTTACAGAAGGAAGCAAGGGTATGAAGGGCGCTATAGCTAAGGCTGAGGAACTTGCACAGGAAATTCCTGACAGCTTCATCCCCTCACAGTTCACAAATCCTGCTAACCCTGCTATCCATCAGAAAACTACAGGTGTGGAGATATGGGATGATACCAACGGAAAAGTAGATATTTTCGTTGCCGGTGTTGGTACAGGCGGTACTCTCAGCGGTGTAGGCGCTTACCTTAAATCGAAAAAACCTGACGTAAAAGTTGTTGCTGTAGAACCTAAGAGCTCTCCTGTTCTTTCTGAAGGCACATCAGGCCCACACAAAATACAGGGTATAGGCGCAGGTTTTGTTCCGGATACACTTAATACTGATATTTATGACGAGATCATAACTGTTGCTAATGAAGATGCATTCGATACAGGCAGAAGCATTGCAAGAAACGAAGGCGTACTTGTAGGTATATCATCAGGTGCAGCAGTATGGGCAGCAATACAGCTTGCTAAGCGCCCTGAAAACAAAGGAAATAATATAGTTGTACTGCTTCCTGATACAGGTGAGCGTTATCTCTCAACTCCTATGTTTGAATAAGCAAAAAACACCGCATAAGCACATCAAATGGCTTTATGCGGTGTTTTTTATATACAGTAATCGCTGCCCGACTCATTTACGGAGCGATCAATTATATCCTGAAGTGTTATACCTCCAAGGTATTCTTTTATAGTTTTATAAAGCCCCTCCCATACAAATAAAGTAGTACACTCTCCTACTCTTGGACATTCGTTGACTTCATATTCAAGGCATGCAACAGGTGCAAGATTTCCTTCGGTAGATATAAGTACATCTGCCACTGTGATCTCATTAGCCTTTTTTGCAAGCATATAACCGCCTTTATTGCCTCTGTTTGTACGTAAGAGACCGCTTTTATTCAGTAAAGGAACGATCTGTTCAAGATATTTTTTTGAGATATTCTGTCTTTCAGCAATATCCTTCAGCGAAATATACCCCTCATCATTATGCGAAGCAAGATCAAACAGCATTCTCAGGGCATATCTTCCTTTAGTAGAAATTTTCATTACATTACTCCTTTTATAAGTTCGTTGTCAATATATTCAAGCAAAGGCTTTCTTTTTACCATCGCCTTATTATGCTTGTACCATTCATAGCATATTGTCAGGCCTTTTTTCATATCAGTAAGATCACTTATGAGCTTCGACTGACGGGATATGTCAAGGCAATACGCATAATCATAGAAAGGAAAATAATCTCTCTGCGGTATCTCTTTGCCTACCGATTTGAAAACAGGTATCTTCCCTGCTGCTTCATAGCATAGTTTTACCCATTCCTTTACAGTTATCGATTCTGTATTGCCTACATTGAATATCCTGTTCTGAGGCCGTACTGTTATAAGACGCTCTATAAATCTGCACAAGTCATCCACATATAAGAACTGCAAAGGCATTTCACCACTCTGCGGAAGATAGAATACACGGTCTTTTTCTGCACAATCGAATACAAACGCTTCACGGTAGACGTTGTTCATGGGACCATAGAGATATGGCGGACGTACAATATAATGTTCTGCCGCATTTGAAATAAGTGCTTCTTCTGCGGCTATTTTATCAGTGCCATATTTTCCCCAGATGGTGTTTACACCTGTTTGCTGTTTTTCGCTGAAAGGCAAAGTGAGCGTTTCAGGATAAACTGCGCTTGAACTTATCAGTATATACATACCATATTCGCCAAGTTCATTCAAAAGATCAAGAACATCGGTGCTATTGTATGCTGTAACGTCGATAACAACATCAAAATGATACTTTTTCAGTATGCCGCCAAGTATATGGCGATCAGCTTTTATATGAGTGCATCCACAAGGCTGAGAATTGTTGCCGCGATTCAGCACTAAAACCTCATGGCCTTTTCGTGAAAAGAATTCAGCTGTATATCTGCTTACAAAGACAGTACCGCCCGTAACAAGTATATTCATCTCTTATCATTCCTTTTGTTTGTATTTATACATACA
>JAFOMV010000149.1 GCA_017418765.1 Ruminococcus sp.
AGAAGCTTGCTGCTATGGAGATCGACAAGAGCAAGTGCGTAAAGTGCGGCGCTTGTATCGCAACCTGCAAGTTCAAGGCGATCATCAAGAAGTAAGCGGAGGAATTAATCAATGGAAAATATTACAGTTAAAATAAATGGTGCTGAGATCTCCGTTCCTAAGGGCACTACTGTTCTTGAGGCTGCTCATATGGCAGGTATCGAGATCCCTACACTTTGTTACATGAAAGAGATCAACGAGATCGGCGCTTGCCGTATCTGCGTTACTGAGGTAAACGAGGGCAGAGGTTTCCGTCTCGTAGCAGGCTGTGTATACCCATGCTCAAACAATATGGAGATCCTCACAAATTCTCCTAAGGTTATCGAATCAAGAAAGAAGACTCTTGAACTCATTCTTTCAACTCACGATAGAAAGTGTCTCTCCTGCGTCAGAAGCGGCAACTGCGAACTCCAGAAGCTCGCTAAGGACTACGGCGTTGAAGACGCTTCAGTTTACGATGGCGTTAAGAATGAATATGAAGTTGATAACTCAGCTGCACATATGTATCGTGATAACAACAAGTGTATCCTTTGCCGCCGCTGCGTAGCAGTATGTTCAAAGACACAGGGTATCGGCGTTATCGGTGCTAACGAGCGTGGTTTCAAGACATATATCGGCTCTGCTTTCGATATGGGACTCGGTGAGACAAGCTGCGTATCATGCGGTCAGTGTATCGCTGTATGTCCTGTCGGCGCTCTCTCTGAGAAGGACTACACTAAGGAAGTTCTCGCAGCTATTGCAGATCCTGAGAAGACAGTTCTCGTTCAGACTGCTCCTGCTGTACGTGCTGGTCTTGCTGAGTGCTTCGGCAACCCGATCGGTACAGACGCTGAGGGCAAAATGGTCGCTGCTCTCAGAAGACTCGGCTTCGATAAGGTATTCGATACCGATTTTGCTGCTGACCTTACTATCATGGAAGAAGCTAACGAGTTCATCGAGCGCGTTCAGAACGGCGGAACTCTCCCGCTTATCACATCATGTTCACCAGGATGGGTAAAGTTCTGTGAGCACTACTATCCTGATCTTCTCGATCACCTTTCAAGCTGTAAGTCACCACAGCAGATGTTCGGTGCAACAGCTAAGACATACTGGGCTCAGAAAATGGGCATTGATCCTAAGAATATCGTTATGGTTTCTATCATGCCATGTACTGCTAAGAAGTTTGAGATCGGCAGAGACGATCAGAGTGCTGCCGGCGTTCCTGACGTTGATTACGCTCTCACAACACGTGAGCTTGGCAGAATGATCGAGCGTGCAGGCATCCTCTTCAATTCACTTCCTGAGGAGAAGTTTGATGATCCGCTCGGAATCTCAACAGGTGCTGGTGTTATCTTCGGTGCTACCGGCGGTGTTATGGAGGCTGCTCTCAGAACAGCTGTTCATACTCTCACTGGCGAGAATGTTACTGACCTCACTGAGGTTCGCGGTACTGAGGGAATCAAGGAAGCTGCTTACAATGTCGGCGACCTCAATGTTAAGGTCAAGGTTGCAAGCGGTCTTGCTAACGCAAGAAAGATCCTCGACGACATCAGAGCAGGCAAGTGCGATGCTCAGTTCATCGAGATTATGGCTTGTCCTGGCGGCTGTGTAAACGGCGGCGGTCAGCCACAGGTTCCAATGGGCGTAAGAAACTTCGTTGACATTAGAGCTGAGAGAGCTAAGGTCCTCTACAACCTCGATAAGTCAATGCCTCTCCGTCAGTCTCACGACAACCCAGCTATCAAGAAGGTTTACGAAGAATTCTTCGAGAAGCCGGGCAGCCACAAGGCTCATGAAGTTCTCCACACAAGCTATGTAAAGAGAAAGGTAAACGAAATATAATTCGTTCAGTGTTCAAGTGATAATAAAGTGCGAGGTCATCATATGAGAGCCTCGCACTTTTTTATATGAAAAAGTCTGCACTGAGTTTTCCTGAGAACTATTAATATGATAATACTTTCATATTGAGCCAAAAGATATTGCTGATATGATACGGACATAAAAATGCAGAGCTGTTATGCTCTGCATTTTTTGAGTATACGGTTTATCGGTGATGATGCTACATAGAAACGGTTTTAAGACCGCTGCAATTGCTTAGCGAATCTGAATTGCTGATCACGCACACACTGCCTTTTTCTCCGAGTTCACGGAGAATACCGCAAAGCTCAAGGAGGGAGCTTCGTGTGGTTGACAGTATCTCTTTCCTGCTTTCAGTACGTTCTTCATAGCTGATACCTGAGAAGAAGTATTCATCCTCTGCTGTGCCGAGATTCTGAGGCGAACGCAGAGGTTCAGTAGAAGCAACAGTTGATATTATGTAGTTATCGAGTTTGTCATCGCTGCTGCACCAGTTTTCAACGGCATTTGCTAAATCGCAGTATATTGAAAGTGATCTTTCAGGTGAGGGATCACGATATGAATAGCAGGCTATATCACCGTTAAGATATGCAACTATTCCTGCCCCGTATGCACCGCCCTGAACTCTTACATTGTTCCATAGATGATCAAGGGAGAGTATTTTTGCAGCTGTCTGCATACTGCCCTTTCTTTCGGGGGCATACCATCCCATAGCTGCATATGAGACGGGTGCGGGTATGGTTATACCGAGTTTATCCGGAACCTCTGAGGTGTATTCTGCATATGGGGATACAGCCTCTCCATTTGGAAGATCGAGCAGAGAAAGGATATCTGTTTCCTTGTCAGATGTAACCGATATGGTAAGTCTGCTTGTGACAGCTGAGGCTTCAAGAGTGTTTTTTATAAGAGATATAAGCGGTATATATTCATCGTCCATATTCTGAACGAGTTTATGTACGCAGCTCATAAAACTGAATCCGTTTGCTGCTTCATCGACAGCGGCAGAAGCTGAATAATGGGAAAGTGTCTCTTTCATTCCGAGCCTGTGACCGTTCATAATAGCGTCCTGACGATTGTTTTCCTCAGTTTGCAGAAGGATATTCTTTATCATATCCTTGTCAGAAAAATCAGTTTTTGTTAGTATCTCACATATGATATCGGCAGCCTTTTCTATATTACTGTCAAGAACGCTGCATCGTACGGTCAGTTTAGGCATACAGCGTTTTCTGTCGCCTTTTTCAGCGAATGTCTTTACTCCAAAATTAAGTGAGCCGATGTAGTATTTGATGAGCTGCTGAAGCTCTGTAGCGCTGTGCTCCTTAGTCGGAAGTGAGCCGAGAAACTCAGATATCATTGAGAGTTTAGAAATATCACTGAGCTTTGCTTCGGGGATGGAAAAGTAAAGTGTGAAGTGAGTTATACCGTGACAAGGTACATTGTACCGCACTGTTTTTATGCCATTCATCTCTTTTACTACGGTATTTATTTTTTCAGGCACCGGTGATATCTCGCTGAGAGGCAATACAGGCAAAGTGGCCTTTGCTTCGGGTGAGTCAGGAGCTGACTGCCATGCGGTAAGGCGCTCATTGGCTTTTTTTAGCTGAGCCATGTCATTTTCGGACATGGACTTTACTCTTTCACTGAGACGCTTTTCCTCGTCAGCAGTCTGTTCATCGCCGAGAGATTTGTCAGGTATGCTTATAAGTGTACACATTCCTTCATCGGAGAAAAGCTCTTTGAGCAGTACCTCAAAACTTCCTTTTTCCGCCATTTCTCTCAGCTGCTTGAAATTATCATCGTGTACCAGATAAAGCATTGGATCGCCGCCGTAAAGCCAGCTGTCAAGGGCGTTTATACAGCGTGTAAGTCCCTGCGGTTCATACATTGAACGCATTTCAAATTCCATTCTGTTGATGCAGGCGTTGATCTCTCCTTTATCAATACCCTTAGCAGCAATTTCAGCTGTTTTGTCTGAGATAAGGCGCTTTAATTCGTCAGTCTGCTCCTGATCGAGGTTTCTGACACTGAACATGAACCAGGGCTGAGCGATACCATCGATAACACCTGTGATCACATCCTGACCGAGACCTGCACTGAGTATCGCTTTTTTCAGCGGTGCCTCATTGCTGCCTGCGAGATACTCAGAAAGTATCTGTACAGCCATACATTTAGTCTTATCCTGATGAGTGCCTATGATCTTGCCCATAGTGAAGTGTGTGCGGCTGGCTGTATCTTCGTCAGCACCTATCTCGTAGCGCTGCACTGAAGCACCGCTGACAGACTTCTGAAATGGAACTTCCGGAAGTGCAGTGAGCGGAGAACAGCCTGATATGTAGCTGTTTATCATGGCAAGTGTCTTGTCGAGCGGAACATCACCGTCAAGATAAAAACGTGCATTTGATGGATGGTAGAATTCATCATATGTTTTGCAGTATTTTTTATGCGTCAGCTCAGGTATAACAGCCGGATCACCGCCGGATACGTATTTGTAGCAGCTGTCAGGGAAAAGCATACGGTTCATGCCTATGTCTATGACTTCGTCAACGCTTGAAAGTGCACCTTTCATCTCATTGAAAACAACGCCTTTGAAAAGGGAATCACCGTTTTCGTCAAACTCCATGTGCCAGCCTTCCTGCATGAATATGCTGGGGTCATCCTTTATTCTCGGAGCGAAAACTGCATCAAGGTATACTTCCGTAAGATTGAGAAAGTCCTGATCGTTTCTGCTGGATATTGGGTAAACTGTTTTATCGGGATATGTCATTGCATTAAGAAATGTCTGCATACTGCCTTTGAGAAGGTCTACGAAAGGCTCCTTGACAGGAAATTTTGCAGAACCGCAGAGAACAGTATGTTCAAGTATATGGAAAACACCTGTATCGTCTTTAGGGATGGTCTTGAATGCTGCTGCGAAAAGCTTATTTGAAGCTCCGTTGTCAAGCCAGCATAATTCTGAGCCGGAGTCCTTATGGCGCATTTCGACAAGCCTGCCGTCAAGCTGATCGCTTTCTCTGATGTTAGTAACAATAAAACCGTGAAGTTCATCGCCTGTGTTTATTATCATTTGTTCTCCTCCTGTGCAAGATATTCTATTATGCTGTGTGCAGCTACATTTCCTTCGCCTACAGCCTTTGTATACTGATATGGACGTCCTGTACAGTCGCCTGCGGCAAAACACCCTGCTACATTTGTACGCTGGCTGCGGTCGGTTTTGATATGACCGTTTTCGGTTTCAACTTCCTTGATAAGATTGCTGAGAGCAATAGAAGTACGCAGACAGAAAAGTCCGCTTATATCTAAATGTGAACCGTCAGAAAGAATAAGTCCCTCAGCCTGACCGCCGCCTGTAACTTCAACAGGCTTTGCTGTATGAACAGTTACATTGGGGATGTCTATACCGTTATCCTTGTAGTATGGAAAGTAATCGATATGCTCAGCCAGTTCTGCGAGGAATCGTACTTCATGTTCAAGTCTTGAAGCAGAACAGATAACAGCGATTCGCTTTCCCTTGTAAAGTCTGCCGTCACACGTAGCGCAATAACTTACACCACGTCCAAGTCGTTCTGTTTCACCCTTTATCTGACCTGAGGCAGCAATACCTGTAGCAAGAAGAACGGTTTTTGCTTCACAGAAATCTGAGCCTGCAAGGATGCCGAACTTACCGCCCATAGGCACTATGTTATTTACAACATGATCGCTGACTTCGAGCCCCATTTTTTCAGCGTGTGTGCGGAAAGCCTCTGCGAGTTCTTTTCCGCTTATATCAGGGAGTGCAGGATAGTTTTCTATCTTTTCGGCGAGAGATACTTTTTCACATATTCTTTTTGAGCCGAACCAGATAATATTCTTATTGTGTATTTTCAGATTCAAGGCACAGGAAAGTCCAGCAGGACCTGTGCCGATAATAGCGGTATCGTACATGATTAGCTCCTTTCTTTGAGGATAGGATACCTGAGGTGATTATGTAGTAATTATACCATATAAGCGAAGCGCATATGGTATAATCGCCCGATTGCAGGGAGCAGATCTGAGATCTGCGTATCTGCAAGGGCATTCGGATAATAATAATGAATGATTTTTCATTCATTATACCATATTTGCAGTTATGATGTCAAACATGCCAAGCGGCAGAACGCTTTTACTGAGCTGCTTAACGATAAATACTGTCTTTTTGTTAGCTTGTTGTAACAAGTTGTCGGTTTAGCGCTGTATTAGGCTTGCTGAAAAGCGGCATCTTTACAAAAAACAATAAATATGCTATAATCTGAATGTAAGATTTGGAACAAGGAGGCAGTTTTATGCAGATCGTACTGTGTTCTTTCCTGGGATATTTTATCGGAGGGATAAATCCTGCATATATTATTTCAAGGTTGAAGGGCTTCGATATCCGTGAACGTGGATCGGGCAATGCAGGCGCTTCAAACGCAATGATGACTATGGGAAAAAAGGCCGGAGCTTTTATAGCAGTTTTTGATATCATGAAAGCTTTCTTTGCAGTCGTGCTTGCGGTAAAGCTCTTTCCTCATCTGAAAATAGCTAAGATACTGTCGGGATCATTTTGTATACTTGGTCATATATTTCCGATGTTTATGCGTTTTCAAGGCGGAAAGGGACTTGCTTGTCTCGGCGGTATGATACTTGCTTATGATATACAGCTTTTTGCTCTGCTTCTTGTATGCGAGCTGATCTTAGGTCTGATAGCTGATTATGTGTGTGTGATACCGCTGTCAGGTTCGGCACTGTTTACTGTGATATATGCATTTACAACAGGTGATCCGGCAGGCACTATGATACTTTCCGCAACTGCAATAGTCATCCTGATAAAGCATATCGAAAACCTGAAAAGAATACAGAATGGGACTGAAGCACATATAAGCTTTTTATGGAAAAAGGAACAGGAAATAGAAAGAATAAAGAATAACGCAAACGGATAAAGGATAATACAGGCAGCACGGTACGATCAGGCATTATAGTCATTGTACGGTGTTGCCTTAAATAATTATGATGACATAAAGTGATCGGTGAAGGGCGCTTCTGCTTCACGAACGTAAAATCCCTGTTTTACTCCGCATACAGGGCAATTCTGCGGCGGTTCACTTCCTGTGTGTATATGACCGCAGTTCAGGCACATCCATTTTTCCTCGGTATTGTCTGAACGGAATAGCATATCTTTATTCATAAGATCGGCATAATACTTGAAACGGTGCTTGTGTTTATCCTCGATATCCGCTATCATGCGGAAAGTTCTGCTTATATCGGCAAAGCCTTCTTCTGCTGCAATACGTGCAAAATCAGGATATACCTCAGCATATTCACGCTCCTCACCATTAGCTGAGGCTTCAAGAAGCTGCCTGAGATCAGTATACACATCGGCAGGAAAATCAGCTTCAATGTTTATCATTTGCCCTGCTGGTTCTTTCAGAAGCTCATAGAATACTTTCGCATGCTGTTCCTCCTGTTCGGCAGTAAATCTGAACATCCGCTCAAGTCCGACAAGGTACTGCTGCTGAGCGGTCAGAGCTGCAAGGTAATACCTCATCCTCGACTGACTTTCGCCTGCGAATGCACGCATTAAATTAGTTTTCGTTCTGCTTTCATTAAAAATGGTCTGCATGATAATACCTCCCTTTGGAAGTATTATGTGCAGACTTTGTTTTTTTATTCAAATAAGGTGTTGCCTTAAAGGTAAGAGCTGATCATACTTGTCCGAGTATTTTATACAGCAGACCGTAAAGAGTGCTTGCTTCATCCTGACTGAGAGAGACGCAGCTTCCTATCTTAGAAGGGATCTTTACTGCTTCATCTTTGAGTTTAATTCCGTTATCAGTTATCTCAGCGATAAGTACTCTTTCATCGTTTTCGCTTCGTTTGCGTGAAATAAAACCCTTAGATTCAAGACTTTTAAGCACAGGGGTAAGTGTACCCGAATCAAGAAAAAGCTTTTTACCGAGTTCCTTTACGCTGACGGAACCATACTCCCATAATACCATCATAGCGATATACTGTGTGTAGGTAAGATCAAGTTTATCAAGAAATGGACGGTATTTTTTTATGATCTCTCTTGAACATGCGTATAGAGGAAAACAAAGCTGATTTTCCAGTTTGATCGCATCATATGAGCAGGTCTCGCTGTTTTCAGGCATTTTTCTGTGCCTCATAAGCCTGACGGACTGCTATAGCGAGCTGATCTGCACATGAAGTAGGACGTCTTCCGCAGAGATTGCCCTTGAGCTTAGCCTCTATTTCCTCAACAGTCATACCGTCAACGAGTTTTGATATAGCTTTAAGATTGCCGTTGCATCCTCCGTAAAATGATACATTTGTGATAACATTTCCGTCTATGTGGAAATTTATCTCCTGTGAGCAGACATTCTGGGTCTTGTATGTGTAATCCATAGAAATACCTCCATAATAATTATCGGTTGAGCTCAATTAGATTTTACACTATTTTTTTGCGTTTGTCAATAGGGGAGTTTAATATTTATGTTAGCCGATGCAAATATTTAGTACAGAACAGTACTGTGAATGTTCCGCATTTATCATAAACTTGCATGATACTTAAAGATGTGCTATAATATTAATTATAACTAACATAGTTTTTTGCAGGAGGAAAATATGGAAAAACTGAAACAGAGGTATTTCAGCGGAGAACGTGCATTATTTCGAGCCGCTGACCTTGATATAACAGATTCAGTATTTGATGACGGAGAATCTCCCTTGAAGCACAGCAGCAACATAAAGCTTTCAAATTCGATGTTCAAGTGGAAATATCCGATTTGGTACAGTAAGGATATAACTATGGAAAACTGCTCTGTATTTGAGATGGGGCGTGCAGGTATATGGTATACAGATAATATAGCAATAAAGAATACTATGATCGAAGCCCCGAAAAATTTCCGCAGATGCAGCGGCGTAACGCTTGATAACGTCAGCTTCTCGAATGCTGCCGAGACTTTATGGAATTGTCGGGATGTAAGCCTTTGTGATGTAACTGCAAAAGGAGATTACTTTGCTATGAACTGTTCATCTCTTTCAGCAGACAGACTGAAGCTTACAGGCAATTACAGCTTTGACGGATGTGAAGACCTTCATATCAGAAATTCCGTACTTCTGAGCAAGGATGCTTTCTGGAACTGTAAAAATGTTACAGTTGAGGATTCTTTTGTATCCGGCGAATACTTTGGCTGGAATTCCGAAAACATAACACTCATAAACTGTACTGTGGAAAGCCTTCAGGGTTTCTGCTTTATAAAAGGTCTTGTCATGAAGAACTGCACACTGATAAATACTACACTTGCATTTGAGTATTCAGATGTGGATGCTGAGATAAACAGCCGTATCGATAGTGTTAAAAATCCATCAAGCGGCATAATACGTGCAGATTCTATCGGAGAGGTCATAATGGAAGATGACAAGGTGGATACATCAAAAACTACTATAATCACCAAGGAGTAAACATGAAATACGATTTTGATGCTGTAACAAACAGACGTGGAACCGATTCACTTAAATGGGATATCGGAGAAAAAGAACTTCCTATGTGGGTAGCGGATATGGATTTCCGTACTGCTCCTGATATAATCAGTGCGCTGACAAAACGTGCTGAACAAGGAATATATGGTTACTCCACTGTACCTGATGAATGGTATGAAGCTTATATAGGATGGTGGAGGAAAAGGCATGGGATAGAGTACAAAAAAAGCCATCTCATATTCAGCACAGGTGTGATACCTATAATATCAAGCTGCGTGAGAAAACTCACTACCCCTGCGGAAAATGTACTTATCATGACGCCTGTGTACAATATCTTCTTCAATTGTATCAGGAACAACGGTAGGAATATCATACAGTTTCCGCTTGACAATAACGGGGGCGAGTACAGCATAGATATGGAAAAACTTGAAAAAGCTCTTGCTGACCCTCAGACAACGCTGATGATCCTTTGCAATCCGCATAACCCCATCGGAAAGATATGGGACAGAGATACTCTTTCAAAAATAGGTGAGCTTGCCTTTGATAATGGCGTTACTGTAATATCCGATGAGATACACTGCGATATCACCGATCCTGGCAGAAACTATATACCGTTTGCATCGGTATCTGAAAAATGCAGGGATAACTGTGTGGTATGCATATCTCCGACAAAGGCATTCAATCTTGCAGGCATACAGACTGCGGCGGCGGCAGTACCTGATAATAAGCTGAGACATAAGGTGTGGAGGGCACTCAATACTGATGAAGTTGCTGAGCCTAATGTATTTGCAGTAAAGGCTGCTGAGGCAGCTTTCAACTGCGGCGGAGAATGGCTGGATGAGTTAAGGGAGTACATTTTCTCAAATAAACAGATAGTGTCAGAATGTATAGAAAATGAACTTCCCATGCTCAGGCTGATAAAGTCAGAGGCAACATATCTTCTCTGGATAGACTGCTCTGCTGTAACTGACGATGCATCTGCCCTTGCAGAGTTTATAAGAAAGGATACGGGATTGTTCCTTTCAAGCGGAGCGCAGTATGGTATAGGCGGCGAGAAATTTCTGCGTATGAATATAGCCTGTCCTGCAAGCATGGTAAAGGATGGCCTTGAGAGACTTGTATCATCCGTGAAAGCATATATTGCCAATGAATGAACTTATAACAAAAGATACCTCCATCCGTAATCTTATCAGAAATGTGTTCCGACTGGGCATACCTGCTATCCTTGCTGAGATAACCTCAGTCATAATGCAGTATATCGACGCTGCTATGGTAGGAAGTCTTGGAAAAGAGGGGACTGCCGCAATAGGTCTTGTAAGTACATCTACATGGCTTATCGGAGGATTGTGCATATCTGCGGCTATGGGTTTTTCAGTACAGACAGCCCATATGATAGGCGCTGAAAAGTACAGTGAAGCCCGTAATGTGCTGAGGCAGTCTCTTATAGTAAATCTTGTTTTCAGTATCATACTTGCTGCTGCTGCCTTTTCCATAAGCGGAGTTCTTCCGGTATGGCTCGGAGGTGAAAAAGCTATACAAAGCAGCGCATCCTCATATTTTATTATATTTGCACTCACGCTGCCGTTTGAGCAGTTAAGGATGCTTTCGGCGCAGATGCTGCAATGCAGCGGAAATATGAAAACTCCAAGTATTCTGAATATACTTTTGTGTATACTTGATGTTATCTTTAATTATCTGCTGATATTCCCTACAAGAGAGGTTACTGTTCCTTTTTTATCCGAAAGAATAACTGTTTGGGGTGCAGGTCTTGGCGTAAAGGGCGCAGCTCTCGGTACATCGATGTCTGAGATAGCAGTTTCGATCGTTATGGCATATTTTCTGATGTTCCGTTCAGATAAGCTTTCATTGAAACTGGGCGGAAGCTGGAAGCTGAAAATGAGATGTATGAAAAATGCTCTCCGGATATCTCTGCCTGCTGCATTCGAGCATACAGCGACCTGCGGAGCATATGTGGCTGCTACAAAAATAACAGCTCCCCTCGGAAGTACCGCTATTGCTGCAAATTCGCTTGCTGTAACGGCAGAAAGCTTCTGTTATATGCCGGGGTACGGTACAGGTACCGCTGCAACTACACTTATAGGGCAGAGTCTCGGCGCAAAGCGTAAGGACCTTGCCAAAAGATACGCATGGATAACTATATCCATAGGCACAGGTATAATGACTATGGCGGCAGTTATAATGTATTTTGCTGCACCTTATATGTTTTCGGTGCTTACGTCTTCCGAGGAAGTAAGGCAGCTGGGTGTGAAGGTTCTCAGGATAGAAGCTTTTGCGGAACCTCTTTATGCTGCTTCAATAGTATGCTCGGGAGTACTGCGTGGTGCAGGTGACACACTTGCTCCAAGCATAATAAACCTTGTAAGTATGTGGGGCGTAAGGATAGTTCTCTCGCTGATACTCGTGTCTCATATGGGACTTATAGGTATATGGCTTGCAATGGCGATAGAGCTTTGCTGCCGGGGGATACTGATGCTTATACGTACTGTTAATGGCAAATGGCTCAGAAAAGATATTATCAGGACATAAAACCAATTCGGGGGAAACTCTTATGATAGAGTTTCCCCCGAATTGTCATGTTATGATTTAAGGACAGTTATATTTTTTTAAGAGCCTTTATGTCCTCAGGTTCTTCAGGCTGATATGTGAGCCACATACAGGTGGAATTTGAAGTTATTATGGAAGTTGTTACAGCACAGAAAGCGATGAGTGTTCCGAATTTTACAGCTAAAGAATGAAGCTTATTTTTCATGATGTTCCCTCCTTTCTTGTTTGCAGGCATTGATGACCGCACCAAAGATAAGCATAAGCGAAAGAGATATCCATACAGAAGCCAGTACCATAGATGATCTTTTCTGTCCGAGTAGGAAAAGCGAGACAGAAAAGAACATTTCAGTCAGCAGTACAGCGATCCCTTTTGTGCGGTATTTTCTTCGTTCAGCTTTACCCAGCGGCTTATGTATGTCGCTTATCGGCATAAGCACGATCAATATCAAAGCTGCTGAAACAGCAAGAGCATAAAACGGTATGAGCATCCTCTCAGCGTGTGATATCAGCAGGAGTGAACCGACGAGCATAATGAGCGATATGATGCAGCATTTTCTCGGAGTTGCTGCATGGTATCCGCCGGCGTATATCCTGAGGGGAATGTATGAAGCGGTAAACAGGGCAGTTTCTGCAAGCATATCCGCTGATATACCTATCAACACAAACAGGGCAATATTAAAGATAGTGTCGAGCATATGCATAATGCCCCATCTGCATACAACTTCCTTACTTTTATCGATTATCCCATGCTCAAGCATGATACCGACAAATCTGTCTGCCGTTTTCACAAACATTATAGATCAACCTTCTCATATGTTTTTGCGCTCTGTAATTATATTATATACATTTTTTCCTTTATTATCCGTATTATGGTACAAGTGGTAGCAGATTAGGGTATAAAATGCATTGAGCTGACATTATTATTCAATGCTGTCATACATGACTACTGTAGTCTTATAGCAGTCGTTATTGCTTGTTGATTCAAGCTGTCTGCCGTATTTGCGGAGTGTGTGGTTGACGCTAAGCAGACCTATGCCATGCTCCTGACCGTCATCTTCTCTTTTGTAGTAAGGGTCAAAGGTATTTCTGATATCTATCCTGACCACTCCTCGGCTGTAAACTATAGCAACATCAAGACGCCGCTTCTGTGTATGGCGGAGTGCATATACAGCGTTATCCATAAGATTGCCAAGAATGATGGTAATGTCAAAAGGAGTAATATTTAGCTTGTGCGGTATATCTGCCTTATATGATATCTCAGCACCTGCTTCAGAGGCAAGTGACAGTTCGTAATTCATAAGGCAGTCTACATCGGTATTTCCTGTTTTGGAAAATTCCTTGCTTTCCGTAATGGCACCGTCAAGTTCATTGAGATAGTTCCTCAGCTCCTTGTTGTGACAGTCAGATGAAAGTTCACTTAGTTTGTTAAGGTGCTTTCGGAAGTCATGTCTGAGGTAACGCATTTTTTCCTGAGATAAGCTCATGACTGTAAGCTGATTCCTGTAGTAGGTGTTCAAAGTTTCGATAAGTTTCAGCCTGTGTTTCGTTTCCCATTCCTGCTGTTCAAGATTGTAGATATAGAAATTGAGAAAATTTATACACATCAGCACTAATACTATCAGGTAGTCATGCTTTGAATCATCGTTTATGGTGAGTATGCCTATGAGAATAGTACCAAGAGCCGTAAAAACAAGGAACCATGAGTATTTTGAACGAAATGGAAGCTCAGCTTTATTTCTTGTATAGTGTCTGAAAAAAGATGAGAGAATGAGAACGCTTACTCCCTGCATAAGACCGCTTTCGGCAAATACATTATCACCTATGACAGCGAGACTTGCCCAGTCAGCGAACATACATACAGCGCAAGAAGAAACAGCTCCGAAAAGCTTTTTGATTATATAGCTTTTATACTGCAGCGATATTATCAGAGGAGAGAGTATATTCAGCATCAGATTAAGAGTGCTGTCATGAAGCATAAGCCATCCTGCTGTGCTGATAATAAAGAAAAGTGCGTAGCTGAGGTTCTTTATAATGATGCTTAGCCTTGATTTTCCGAGGAATGAATCAAGAAAGATATATATGGCGTATACGTGTATAGCATTTGAAGTTATGTAAAGTATCGTTTCCATGTTATTCACCTCAGATGCCTGCAAGCCTGTTGCGTACTGTGTTCTGACATCCACGGCTTACATACAATCCCGAATCGTCAGTAAGACGTATGACTTTAGCTGTGGCATCTGTGATATGATCGATATTAACGTATACACCTCTTGATATGCATAGAAAACGTTCTTTATCGTTGTGGATTATATCCGAAATTTTGCCGTACGCTGAAAAGACACCGTTTTTCGTGTGGAATACAGCCTTTTTTCTGTCACTTTCAAGATACAGGACTTCTCTGGTCCTTATCCTGTGTCTGACATTATCAAGCGTATATTCAAGAAAGGTGTCTGAATTTCTATAATAATCCATAAAAGCAAGCATACATCTTTTGAATTCCTCCTCTTTTAAAGGCTTTAGAAGAAATTCCAGCGGACGTATGCGGAAAAGCTCCATTGCATGTGTATCCGCAGATGAAATAAAAACTATCTGTATCTCATAGTTCTTTAGTTTCTTTCTCAGCATAAAGCCGAGGTCAGTGCCGGTCATGCCTGTAAATTCGATATCAAGAAATATCAGGTCATATCTGCACCCGCATTGCAGTTTTTCTGCAAGATCTTCACAGGCGGTAAAGTAATCAACTTTAAGATCATATTCATAATTCATTTCAAATCTGCTGAAATAGAGCAGAAGCCTATTGTGTACTGACAGATCATCATCTGTTACTGCTATCCTTATCATTTTTTCCTCCAGAATTTGATCGCCTGTTTATGTCTGTTTCCCCATTAGGCGAATCTGTATGTCATAAATTATTGCTCCTTTAAAACAAAACCTTGACGAAAGATCTGACTGTGCATCTTCAGTGCGATATTTGCGTGATGTTGCCTTAATGTCGGAACAATATGGTCAGAGCGCATTGCTATACGAGCTGCAATTTATAGCAGAGTGAACACAACTATGATGTTTGATGTTTTTTATTGATATGGTATGCGGAAATAATTATATATTTTTACGTTTCAGCATTGCAGTGAATGATTTTATCAACTGTATCTTTGTTTTTTGCAGGATTAAAACAGATTTATAAGCTTAATTATTCAAAAGTTAACCGATACAGAAATTAATTTATTCAGCCCAAACAGAATTATATCAAACATTACTTTCAAAATCAATAGTAAGTGAAAACATTTTACGAATCAAACATATTATTAGACTTTAAACTTCGGCTGATTGTGCAAAAATAGCTTAAATAAAAACACGAAAATGTTGATTTTTGTCGAAAAATATCTAAAGATGTCGTGCCCTAAAAATAGAGAAATAAGTATAATAAATATCAAAACAGCAACATAGCTAAAACAGATATGCATATTTTGGTGCTTTGCACAATTATTTTTAGTATGTGCGTGATTATTTGAAATTACAAATAATGTGTGCTATAATATTGTTAAGGCAATGCCTCAGAAAATAAATTTTACGGTTTACTAAAAGTCATGGTTTCAAAGTTTGTGTGTGAAAAAAGGAGATGTTTTGCTATGAAACACCTTGATATAAATAAAAAGGCAGCTATGGCAGTTATACCGCTTGCTTTATCGGTTTGTGCATCGGCAGTTTGCAGTATGCCTGCGGCAGCAGCAGATGCGGCTAATGACGGTATAGAGGCTTCACTTTCATTAAGAGTTGTTGGCAGAGGCAATATTTTAGGTGATCTGAGTATCAGGAATACTAATGATTTCGATATGGACCATATAGATATTTCCGTGTCAGTTCCCGATGGATATGACGGAGAGAAGTCGGTACTGTTTCCTGAGAGAACAGATATGATAAAAAGCGGAGAAACAGTTGCATTAAGTTCTGAATTCGCCAAAATAATCGAGGATGACGGTGAAAAATGGGGTCCCAGCTATGGCTCTTCACAGTACAGAGGCAGATCAAGCAGTATTGCCGGTGCTTACGTATATGAAGGAAATATTATAGCCGGTTCTTATACACTCAATGCCAATAAGAAAAGGGCTTCAGACAGTTCTTCAAGTTCATCTTCGGATCAGAAAAAAGGCAGCGGAAATAATGGCACCAACGGTACTCCATCTACAGGTGACAGCTTTCCTGTTAAGACGATCGCAGCAATGATGATAGCCTCAGGCACAGCTGCGGCACTTTGTTTCAGGACAAAAAACGGAAAAAAGCTGATGGCACTTGTTATATGTACAGCGGTATGCGGAAGTTCAGTACCGGGCTTTATATCACACGCAGAGGATGAGACCGCACCTTCTTCCGAATCTGCTGATCAGGAGCAGAAATATGAAGTTCATACATTTGAGATACAGGAAACGATAAATGTTGATGATACAGACCGTATCGTCAAAGTGACATTTACATATGACTATCCGACAGCAGAGGAACCATCATCGGAAACCGCACTTTTTGATGTTAATGAGTCTGTGCTTGATGAAAAAACGGGCGCTTACTATATCTTTACCAAGCAGCCTGTTATCGGCGGTTCACTGAAACAGTACAAGAATCTGAGCGGACTTTCCTACACCATAACAGACAGAAATGATCATGAGATAATGAGCGGAGAACTTGAACATGAGGATTCGTGGTCTATCGAAGCTCCGGGTCTTATTATGGGAGAAAATAACCTGAATTTTACCATGGAGTTCGAGGATGGCTCTGAAAAAAATGAGACTATCAGGATAAATAATCTTTGCAAGGAGAATATGGAGCCGATAAATGCTGATAAGGAGGACAGTGACAATGACGGAGTCCTCAACTTTATCGAAGAAATATACCATACTGACCCGAATGAAGCTGACAGCGACGGTGACGGACTTACTGACGGTGACGAGATAAATATTCTGTGTACAGACCCGCTGAAAAAGGATTCTGATGATAATAACATAGATGACGGCGATGAAGATAATGACTGTGATGGCATTTCCAATCATGATGAGATATATGTTCATTTTACAAGTCCGGTTTCAGCAGATACCGACGGCGATGGTCTGAACGATAATGATGAGATAAACAAGTATAAAACTTCACCTGTGGATACCGATACCGACGGGGACAAGGCAAGTGATATATGGGAGATAAAAAATGCTTTTGATCCCGTTGAACCTGATGAGGACTTTGGTGACCTTACACCGGAGGAGAGTACAGTAAGATGTGAAGATAGTGAAGTAAAAATATACCCTGTCATAAATGAACCATACCTTACTGAGAATATACCTGGCTTTATAGGAATAGAGCCCTTCCGGATACAGCTGCATGACGATAAAGAAGCTGAGATAAACATACCGCTTGAAGAAACTGATATATCCGAGGAAAAGGTGCCTGCGCTGTATCGTTATGATAAAGACGATAAACGTCTTATCGAAACTGATCTGAAACTCATATGTGAGGAAAAGAAAGATGATAAGGATGAAACGTACCGCAAGCCTGTGAGGGCTGAAGCAGTATTAAAGGCAAGCGGAACATATATCCTTCTTGATAAGCACTGTTTCTGCGATGGCATAAGACAAGAGAGCGATGAGACAAAAAATGCTGATGTTAATGATGAAAAGCAGCGCCACGAAAACAGCGTTGATATTTTCTTTATAGAAGACAGCGAGGATGCAGCTGTAAATAATAAAGCTGAAAATGAACAGGAGAAAACTGCTTCTAATAAGCTGATCGTAAGAAAATATACGGGACGTCTGAGATCGAAAAAGCCTGCTGCTATAGTCAGGTTTACAGCTTTATCTGATAAGACGGCAAAGGAAAAAACAGACATAGAATAATAATTTGTTATGATCAAGCAGCACCGCATTTAAGGCAACACCGCACACAGCCCGCCTGACGGCTTTGCACTGAGAACCTGTCCACATAGGGATTCATGCATGTCTTTTCGTCAAATTTTGCCGGTGACTGCGTTAAAAATCCTTGAAGGGCGACAGCCCGCCGGCGGATTTTTGCCTTGTCACCAACAAAATTATGCCTGATAATCCGCACATTCACCCTATGTGGACAGGTTCATATTTTCCGTCATCTTGCACAGAAATCCCTTGACATACGATAGTATGCCTGCGAAATTTCTATACAATCTGACGAAAAAATCTGTCGGCGCATCTTCAGCACAAGCTTTGTGCGGTGTTGCCCTAAAGCAGGGAGCCTGAAACTCCCTTTGCTTATGATATGATGTTAGATATTACTTACGTAGGAGGGATGAATATGTATCTTCAGGTGAAAGATGTCAAGAAAAGCTATGGAATGGATACAAGCTATATTCAGGTGCTGAAAGGTGTCAGCACCGAACTGGAAAGAGGCGAGATGTGCGTAATACAAGGAACCAGCGGTTCGGGAAAATCCACGCTCCTCAATTGTATCGGCGGACTCGACACTATGGATTCGGGTTCGATAACTGTAGACGGCACAGAGATATTCGGCATGAAGCCTTCACAGCTTTCCGATTACAGACGTGATAATCTCGGTTTTATCTTTCAGTTTTACAATCTCGTACCAAATCTCACAGTCAGGGAAAATATACAGATATGCCAGTATATAGCTGAAAAGCCACTGGATATCGACGAACTTCTCGAAACCCTCGGACTTACCGAGCATCAGAATAAATTTCCTTCACAGCTTTCGGGAGGACAGCAGCAGAGATGTGCTATCGCAAGGGCGCTTATCAAGAATCCCAAGCTTCTTCTCTGCGATGAACCGACAGGTGCGCTGGACTCTAACACAAGCCGTGATATCCTTGTTCTCCTTGAAAAGATCAACGAGAAATACGGTACAACAATGCTGATAGTCACTCACAATAACTCCATAAAGAATATGGTCCATAAAGTTATCATAATCAAGGACGGACTTGTGAAAAAGGAATACAGGAACGAAAAGAGGATCCATGCCGCAGAACTGGAGGACTTATAATGAATAAGATACTGAGCAGAAGGCTTCTGCGTGATCTCCGTGAGAATTGCGGAAGATACCTTGTACTTTTTCTCCTTATCGTAATGGGCATTTTTATTGTGGTATCTATAGTAGATTCCGCAGAAGTGGTGATACAGGGAACTGAAAACCGCAGGGCTGTAAATAAGGTGGAGGACGGACAGTTCACGGTCTTTCTGCCGCTTAGCGATAAGGATATGGCTGAACTTACAGAGGATGGCACACAGATCGAGCCGATATTCTCGCTTGACCTTAAAACAGATGATAATGCTACTCTCAGACTTTTCAGAACGAGAGAAAATATCGATCTCATACAGCTTGATGAAGGCGAACTTGCCTCGCACAGCGGAGAAGCTGTTATTGAAAAGGGCTATGCTTCCGCTAATGATATCCACATAGGTGATAAGGTAAAAGCAGGAGAAACTGAGTTCGTTATCACAGGTATAGGTTCTGTTCCCGATTATGATACCTGCATCGCAAAGTTCAGCGATCCTGCCGCAGAAAGAAGCTCATTCGGCCTGCTTTTCACAACTGCCGGACAGTACGACGATATTTTAGCAAACGGTCAAGTCAATGCGGAGGAGTACACTTATGCTTACCGTCTTGGCAGCAGGACAAATGACGATATCAAGGAAAAACTGAGAGAGATAAAGATAACTCCCGAACAGGTAGAGGATAAGTATTTCCGTGAAACCGTTGATGAAATGCTGAAAGACCGCAATGAACTTGAAGACGGTGTAAACGAACTGAACGACGGTGCAAAGGAACTTGCGGACGGACTGACGGAACTGAGCGGAAACAGCGGTTCTCTGCGTGAAGCGGCAGATGAACTGTTTGAGGGATATCTGGCACAGGCGAATTCTTCACTGGCGGCAATGAAACAGAACATCATGCTGACTGAGGAGAACTATCATGATACACTTGAGAAGCTGATAAGCGCAACTCATTCCGAACAGCTTACGGCTCTGATGGAGAGTCTTGACGGATTGTCGGAATTCAGAAAGGGCGTATATGATTATACCGAGGGAGCAGATTCCGCCGCAGAGGGTTCTGCCGAACTTGCAGACGGAATGAAGGAAATGAAAGAAACTACCGATGAGCTTCTTGACGAGATGTTCAGTACGGAAATAGAAAATCTTACTTCATTTGTAACCGCTGAAGATAATATCCGTATCGAAGGAGCGGCAGGCGATATGATAATGGACAAGAATGCAGGTCTTATCGCAGGAGTGATAGTGCTTGTGCTTTTTGCCTATGTTATCTCGGTATTCGTAGTCCATCAGATAGAGCGTGAACAGAGCGTTATAGGCGCTATGTATGCTCTTGGCGTGAAGAAAAAAGACCTTATGCTTCATTATATCACAATGCCGACTGTTATAGCTTTGCTTGCGGCTGCTACAGGAGCACTGCTCGGCTTTTCTCCTATAGGTGTGGGCAGACAGGTCGAGGATACTTACAGCTATTTCTCTGTACCGTATTATGATACTGTTTATCCTCCTTATCTTGTGGCTTATGCAGTAGTATTACCGCCTGTGATATGTGCGGTAGTCAATGCATTCGTCATCAATAAGAAGCTGTCACAGACTGCGCTTTCACTTATGAAAAACGAACAGTCCGCAGGAAGTTACAGGCAGTTTTCGCTTAAAACCAAAAGCTTCCCGAGGATCTTTGCAATACGTCAGCTTGTCAGGGAGTCACGTTCAGCAGTTACAATGGTACTGGGAATGCTGGTTTCGATAATGGTAATAATGCTTGGCCTTGACTGCTATGTGCTTTGTAATTCAATAAAGGAATGCACTGCAAGGGATACTGAATACGGTTATCAGTACCTTTACAAGTATCCTGAGAAAACAGTGCCAGAAGGCGGTGAAGCGGCATATATCGAGACTCTCAGCACTGACTGCATGGGTTACACCCTTGATGTTTCCGTTATAGGTATCGACGGTGAAAGCCGATATTTTGACGCAAAGCCGGAAAAAGGCAAGACAAAGGCAGTCATCAATTCGTCGCTTGTTGAACGTTACGGCTATAAAGTCGGAGACAGAGTGGTATTTAACAACTCAGCGGAAGATGCGGATTACAGCTTCACAGTTACGGGAATAAGTGAATATTCCGTTGGATTTGCTATATTTATGGATATAGACAGTATGCGTGAACTTTTCGGTCAGGAAGATGACTACTACAACACGGTCTACTCCGACAAAGAACTGGATATAGACAACGGAAGGCTTTACTCGGTTACGTCGAAGGAAGACGTTGAGCGCAGTGCAAGCGTTTATGTAAAGCTGATGTTCTCACTGGTATCTATCCTTATGATCGCAGGAACTATTATATTCTGCGTGGTCATGTATCTGATGATTGGAGTTATGATAGACCGTTCTGCTATGGGAATATCCCTCATCAAGATATTCGGATACCGACCGAAGGAGATAAGGTCACTTTATCTTAACGGAAATCTGCTTGTCGTCGCAGTTGGTGCGGCGTTGGCTATACCTGTTGCAAAAAAGGCGATGGATATGCTTTTCCCAAGCTTTATCCCGAATGTAGCCTGCGCAATGAAGCTGGCATTTCCGTGGTATATGTATCTCATCATTTACTGTGCGGTCATACTTATTTATGCGGTCATAAACAGACTTCTCATCGGAAAAATAAAGAAGATATCACCTGCCGAGATACTCAAGAACAGGGAATAACACAAAAAGAGCCTATTTAACTGTGGTACTCATACAGCAGCTTTATATGTATTTATCGGGGAAAACCTTTCTGAGGAAAGGTTCCCTCTGACGGAGGCCGTCCCCTCTGTCAGCTGCGCTGACACCTCCCCACACTGTGGGGAGTCGACCCCGAACCCCTTTCCAAAGACTTTTAATAGAATTTTTCCCCATGATAGGGTACACCTTAAAGACTTGAAAAGTTCTTTATTTCTGGTGTGTACCCTATCATGGGGAAAAATTAATAGTCTTGGGAAACAGATTCGAGAAGAATTTTCTTCAAAATGTCTAC
>JAFOMV010000150.1 GCA_017418765.1 Ruminococcus sp.
ACCTCTATGCCGTGTTCACGGAGTATCTTCACGCCCTTGCCTGCAACAAGAGGATTTGGGTCAGCCGAGCCGATGAACACACGCTTTATGCCGTGTTCAATAACAGCATCGGTGCATGGCGGCTGCTTTCCGTGATGACAGCAGGGTTCAAGTGTTACGTACATATCCGCACCTGTGCAGTCGATACCGTTTTCATCGCAGTAAGCGAAAGCGGTGCGTTCAGCATGGAGTTCGCCGTATTTTTTATGCCAACCCTCACCGATAATTTTCCCGTCACGGACGATAACAGCGCCCACCATAGGATTCGGTGAAGTGAATCCCATTCCTCGCTGAGCAAGTTCAAGGGCTCTCCTCATATATTGATCATGTAAAGCTTCAAGACTATTGTTTTCCTCAAACTGCACAGCAGACCTCCATAAACAGAAAGCCCCGAAATATCGGGGCATGTTTTCAATATACGCAAAAAGTGTACATCTTCTCACATCCGGACTATACCGTCGGCTTCGGATTTGCACCGAATCAACCGCAGAACGGTTCGCAGGCTGTAACTGCCGGTCAGGAATCTCACCCTGCCCTGAAGACATTATTATTATAGCACTCTAACAAATACTTGTCAATACCATTCAATGGGATTTTTCGGATAAATAACAGCAAAGGACGGATATTCTCCGTCCTTCCGATAGTTTATTACTTTTCTAAAGCGGCGATCTTCTCAGCCGCACCGTTGAGCCATTCGCCTTCGTAAAGCTCGATAGTGCCCTGATCGCAGTGTTTAGCGAGAGATGGGTCTATAGGAAGCTTAGCGAGAACGGGGATATCGTACTGTGCAGCGATCTCCTCGATGTGGCTTTCACCGTATATGCTGTGCTTCTTGCCGCAGTCCGGGCATTCAAAATAGCTCATATTCTCGATGATACCGATGATCGGGATATTCATCAGCTTAGCCATTTTAACTGCCTTTTCAACGATCATTGAAACAAGCTCCTGCGGTGAGGTTACGATAACTATACCGTCAACAGGGAGAGACTGGAACACAGTCAGCGGAACATCACCTGTTCCCGGAGGCATATCAACGAAAAGATAATCGATATCCTTCCATATAACGTCAGTCCAGAACTGCTTTACAACTCCTGCGATAACGGGGCCTCTCCATACAACAGGATCAGATTCGTTTTCGAGGAGGAGATTGATGGACATTATATCCAGACCCATTTTGCTCTTAGCCGGGATTATACCGAATTCGCAGGCATCAGCCTTGCCGTGGATACCGAAAGCTTTAGGGATGGAAGGACCTGTGATATCAGCGTCAAGAACGCCTACATTTTTGCCCATTCTCTGCATAGCTACAGCGAGCATAGAGGAAACGAGAGTCTTGCCGACACCGCCCTTACCGCTGACAACACCGATAACTTTACCGATACTGCTCATCTTGTTAGGTTCTTCAAGAAGGCTCTGAGGCTTGCTGCTGCAATTGCCTGCGCTCGGACATCCGGCGCAATCGTTAGGTGAACATGATTCACTCATTATAAATACACTCCTTAAAAATTATACTGTAATTATTATACCCTATATCTCATAAATAGTCAAGCTATGGCAACATCAGAAAAAAGGGACTGTCAATGCAGTCCCTTACAGCATATTTGATGGATATTACCAGCCGTAGTAAGTATCATCATAGCCGTAGTTATAATCATAGCTATTGTCATAACTGTTATCATAGCTGTAGCTGTTATCATAATTATAGTTATCTCCTGTGTATGCATCATTATTATATACAGGGTTGCCGTATTCATCAGTAGCAGGCTGAGTTGTTGCCTGCTGCTCAAGATAACCGCCCTCAAAAGCTCCCTGAGCGATGGTAACATAGAGAGTTGTACCATTTTCACAAGGAGTATCCTCATTGATATCCTGGCGGATGATCTGGCCCGGCTCAAGATCACTGTCTGAGGAATATTCCCTGATCTGGAAGTTGATCCTGTCGCCGTATTCCTCAACTGCATCTGAAAGGAGCACACCACGGAAGTTTGGCATGAGGAACTGACCCTCGCCGAGAGTTGTGGTAGCAGGAGCAGTTGTAGTCTCAGATGTTGTAGTAGTAAGAGCGGTAGTCGTAGAAGTAGTTGCAGGCAGGGTCTCGCCTGTATCAACACCGTCCTTGTATACATGAGGATTATCCTCGCCTGAGCTTATAGTAAGCTGAACATTCTGACCTGAGCTGATCTTAGCGCCCGGACGGATGCTCTGTTCCATGATCTTACCCTTGATGACAGTACTGCTCTGTGCCTCAGCAGTTATCTGGAGCTCAAGGAAATCGAACTGCTCGACTGCCTTTGTGTAGTCGATACCTGAAAGGTCTGGCATATAAAGTCTGTCATCGCCGCAAGAGGTGAATGCCAAAGCGCATGAAGCGGCTGTCACTACAGAAGTGAGCAAAGCAATGGTTCTTTTCATTTTTATTTCCTCCTGAAAAGTATTTTTCCTGTTTATGAACTATTGTACAGCATCTATCGCACTGTAAAGCTCGATACCGCTCTGGTCGCATAGACCGTTGGCGAAATCAAGGTTTAATATGCCTGCAAATGCCTGTTTGCCGTTGGCTGTATTTTTAAGATATACATCTGCCGCAACGTATGTGCTTGCCTGCGGATAGACCAGTTCGACATCTGCCGATACCGTATCGGAAATGGAAAATGCCTCTGTTTCAGTAGTCTCACCTGTGTCCTTGTAGGTAAACGCAAGAACATAATTGCCGCTGATGTACTGCGGAACAGCAATAGTGAAGTCTATTTTATACTCACCCTCGTGATCGACAGCGGTAGTTGTTGTTTTCTCCGCAGCTGTCTCTGTAACAGCAGAAGTGGTTTCTGTTTCAGCCGCAGTGGTCTCAGCAGTCGTTTCCGCCGATGTTTCTGTGACAGTCTCAGTAGTTATAGGCTGAGTGAACCTGACGGGCGGACTTTCTCTGTTAAGCAGGTCTATAACATCTGTCGTTTGTGGATATCTGGCTACCCACACAATTATCCCGACAAGCACGGCAAGAGCCGCAAGCATAAGCAGGATAAGCACTTTCTGAGCCGCAGAGGTTGGTGTACGCCTGCGCTTTCCGCCTGAATACTCAGGCACATCTGATCTGTTTTCATCCATAGCAATTACCTGTATTTGTAAACGGCAGCTGACTCGAACCCGTCAAGGAGAGTGGTCATTTTTCCGAATGCCATGGCTGTACCCTTAGCCACGCAGTTTACGGAATCCTTGGCGATGAGGCAGTTTATTCCGATGGTACGTTTTATAAGCTGTGTAAGACCTCCTAAGAGTGCGCCGCCGCCTGTCAGAAGAAGGCCGTTGTCGTAGATATCTCCCACAAGCTCAGGGGGAGCATCTTCAAGCACTTTCTTGATAGCCTCCATTATCATGAATGTGTCATCCTCAATAGCTTCAAAAAGCTCTGTTTCGCTGAGAAGGACCTGTGCAGGGAGACCTTTGAGGAGGCTTCTGCCCTTGACCATATAGGTTATCTCATCATTTGGGTCATATAGGTTGCAAAGCTCCATTTTCACCTTTTCGGCAGTTCTTTCACCTATGAGGAGCTTGTACTTGTTCTGCATATACTTTATAATGGAACGGTCAATTGAATTTCCTGCTACCTTGACAGTATGGGATGTTACCACGCCATTCATGGAAACTATAGCAACATCAGTAGTTCCGCCGCCGATATCGACTATCATGTGTCCCTTAGCCTTGGTTATATTGACACCTGCGCCTATCATTGCGGCGATAGGTTCCTGTATCAGGTAGACCTGACGGGAGCCTGCACTTTTAGCGGCTTCCACAACGGCTCTGCTTTCGATATCTGTAATGAAAGAGGGAACGCATATTATAATTCTCGGCTTGACCAGCTGATGGCCTGCCACTTTAAGTATAAATTCACGTATCATGCTGTGTGCAAGGTCATCATCGGATATGACGCCTTCGCTTATAGGTCGTTTTACAGCGATATAATCGGGATTGCGTCCGATCATCTCATACGCTTCCCTGCCTACTGCAAGGACTCTTTCTGTACGGGTATTGTAAGCAATGACCGAAGGCTCACTGAGGACAACGCCTTTATTGCCCATTGTTATGACAATATTGGAGGTGCCCAGATCTATACCTATATCAGTATTTGCCATTATTATTCTCCTTTTTATTCTGATTCACTGATCTGTGCTCAGCATATTTTTAAGGCAGGTATACCGTCTGGTGCGACGGTTATTTGCTACCATTCTTGATATATCATCTTCTGAGCCTATGATTATGAGAAGCTTCTTGGCTCGTGTAACGGCAGTGTACAGCAGATTTCTGTAGCACAGCTTCTCGAATGAACCGAGAAGCGGCATTATCACTGCTTCAAATTCACAGCCCTGACTTTTGTGGACGGTAACTGCATACGCAAGCTCTATCTGGTCGAGGGTATCGAAGGGATAGGCTGTAAGACGTCCGTCAAAGTCTATGATGACATTGCGTGTCATCATGTTTACATTGATTATCTTGCCTATGTCGCCGTTGAATACTCCCGTCCCCTGTTCCTCGTCTTTTTTCCAGATTATATCGTAGTTGTTGCGTGTCTGCATGACCTTGTCGCCGAGACGGAATGTAAACAGCTTTCCCTTGACTTCGGGCTTTTGGTCATCATGAGGATTTATCTTCTCCTGCAAAAGCTTGTTCATCTCCACAGTGCCGAGAGTGCCTTTGCGTGAGGGAGCGATTATCTGTATATCATCAACAGGGGAGTATTTATAGGCTTTGGGAAGTCTCGTCCTTGCAAGGTCCACAAGAAGCTCACTGACTGCTTCGGGGGAATTCCTCTTGAAGAAGAAGAAATCGCTGTCCTTGCGTGAAAGGTCGGGGAGCTCGCCCGAAACTATCTTGTGGGCGTTGGTTACGATACAGCTTTTTCTCGCCTGACGGAATATCTCCTGTAGCTTTATCACAGTCACAGCCTGACTTGCGATAAGGTCGCCGAGGAGGTTGCCTGCGCCTACTGACGGCAGCTGGTCGCTGTCGCCTACCATGATGAGCTTGCATCCCAGTCTCAGGGCACGGAGCAGCTTCTCAAATAGCAGCACATCCACCATTGACATCTCGTCGATGACTATTACATCACAGTCGAGGGGATTGTTCTCGTTATGGGCGAAAGTAAGCCTGCCGCCCTTGTCATATACAACTTCAAGAAGGCGATGTATAGTCTTTGACTCATAGCCTGTCAGGTCGGACATTCGTTTTGCGGCACGTCCTGTGGGAGCGGTGAGAAGAACACGCAGTCCACGCTTTTCAAATATTGAAATGATAGCGTTGAGAGTGGTGGTCTTACCTGTACCGGGGCCGCCTGTGAGTATCATAAGTCCTCGGGAAACAGCCGAAGTGATGGCACGTCTCTGTAGTTCCTCATACTCTATTCCGTGCTCCTCCTGTTCGATATCGATGAGCGCATCGAAGTCGAAATCCTCAGGAGAGGTGAAGTCCTTCAGCACCTTTATCCTGTCGGCGATGAAGCTTTCGGCGTAGTAATAATCGGGTAGATAAACGTACTCACGCTCATTCTTGATATATTCAAACAGCTCATCGTCATCGAGAGCGGCATTGTAGGAGCTGTAGAAATCTTTCTCACTGATGCCAAGTGCATTTTCAGCCTTTGTCAGCAGCACATCCAGAGGAAGGCAGGAGTGGCCGAGAGTCGTATTGGCACGGAGTATGTACTGCAATCCTGCGATAACACGCTTGTCGGAGTTTTTCGGGATGTGCAGGTCGTGGGCGATGGTATCGGCTTTCTTGAATTCAAGATCGATGTTCTCGCCGCAGAGAAGATAAGGGTTAAGCTTGAGCAGTTCCATTGCATCGGGGCCGTATTTCTGGTAAGTCCTCATGGCGATGCCCGATTTCACGCCGTAATTTGAAAGGTATGACATTATGCATCTCAGAGAGAAAAGCTTTCTTGCTTCATTGGCGATATCCTCGCATTTCTGAGCGGAAATGCCCTTTATCTCGCTTAGGCGGTAGGGATCGTGCTCCATGATATCCAGCGTCTTTTCACCGAAAACCGCAACTATCTTCTTTGCAAGTCCGGGACCTATGCCCTTTACAGCACCCGAGCCCAGATACTTTTCGATGTTCACAACAGTGTCGGGGAGCTTTCTCTCGCAGTATTCCGCCCTGAACTGAGTTCCGAAGCGGCGGTGGGTGTCGTAGTAGCCCTCAAGGATAAGGCCTTCGCCCTCCTCGATATCGCCTATCTCGCCGACGACGGTAATCAGCTCGCCGCCTGCGTCCAGATCGAGAACTACGTAGCCGTTTGCTTCGTTTTTGAACAGCACGTTTTCGACAGTTCCCTCAACGTGCAGCAGTTTCTGCTCCATAGTCCCCCTCCTCGGAATGTCATAATTTCAGGACTTATCGGCTATATACGGACGTTTCTGCGACATCCGCATACCTGCGGACAAGCCTAATCACTATACATTATACTATATTTCGGCGGTAAAATCAATTATTTTCTGCACGAAATTTTCATTTTTTTCATTTACAATATTGGCACGTTCGGGAAATTCGGCGCAGAATCGGGCACAAACCGCCTTTGCAAGGCAGTTCTCGCCGCACTCGATGAGCAGTATTTTAGTGACGCAGCATTCCTCGGTGGCAAAGAGATAGGCGGTATACCGCAGTTTTTCTTCCAGCTGTGGATCGTCGCTCCTTACGATCGCAGTCAGGGGAACGGCTTTGACTTTAGGACAGCAAAGCAGACAAATGACCTCAGTCACAGCGATCACGGCCAGTATGACAGCGGCAATGAGTACAGGTATATCCATGTTGATCTCTCCCTATATGTAATATATCCTATATTATGCGGCAGAGAGAAAATGTGGCAATAAAATTGAGAACCCGCAGACCTAACCTCGGTACTGATAAAGAAGTTTTGTATGAATTATTAAGGTAGACATTTTGAAGAAGGATCTTCTCAAATCTGTTTCCCAAGACTATTAATTTTGCCCCATGATAGGGTACACGCCAGAAATAAAGAATTTTTCAAGTCTTTAAGGTGTAC
>JAFOMV010000151.1 GCA_017418765.1 Ruminococcus sp.
GCACTTCATATCCATCTACTCCGATCTTTTTGTATAAGGCAATACCGTGAAAATCTGTCAGTCAGACTTTATGCGTTATTGCCTGCATGGTTTATTATGGTATTATTTTATCATAGAGAACATTATTTGTCAAGAAAATGCAGACTGTACCGCTGAGGGACATTATCCCGTACAGGCTGATACGAAAAAGCACATCTGACTATGCTACTTCTGCGGCAGTTACGGTCAGATGTGCTAATTATCAATCGTCATCCTCGTCCTCATCATAAAAGACGTTATAGTTTTTAGCACGGTGGCTGTATGTACTGAGGACAAGTCCTATCATCGCATACATACTTATAAGCGCTGTTCCGCCTGCGCTAAGGAACGGAAGCGGTACACCGATAACAGGAGCTGCTTTCAGTACCATGCCTATATTCATAACACAATGGGAGAATACCAGACCGAATGCTCCCATACAAATGAATTTTCCAAGATGGTCACGTGTAACACGGCTGTCACCGAATATTTTCAGGCATATATATACCAATATGATGAGTATTCCCATAGAACCAACGAATCCGAATACCTGCCCTGCAAAAGTATAAATAAAGTCGTTATGCATCTCAGGAACGGATATATAGCTGTCAGAGTCTGCAAAAAGTCCCTTTCCGAAAAGTCCGCCCGATTTCAGTGCGGAAAGTCCAAGATCCTGCTGATACTCGATGTATTCGGGATCGGTTCCAGGATGGAACAGTATGAGTATACGCTTTTTATGTTCCTGCCCGAGGAAAAAGAACCACATAGCCGCTATGCCTGCCGCAATGACAAATGGAGCTGCAAGAAGATATTTCCATGATATCCTTGCAGAGCATATCATAAAGCCGAATATAGCCGCAAATACTATAGCTGTACCATAGTCGCCCTGCAAACCGACGATGCCTATGGGTATCATTCCATGCAGTATCAGCAGCGCCATATGGCTCGGTTTGTTCATTTCTTCCTCGTCATGAGAAAGATGATAGCTGAATGTAAGTATGAATGCCAGCTTCAATATCTCTGATGGCTGGAATTGCACAAATCCCACGTCAAGCCACGCCTTATCGTCTGCACCGTCACGCTGATAACCCAGCGTTGTGAATGTCAGCGATACAAGTATAAGAGCTAAAGGCGCAAATATGAACCATAGCTTTACAAGCTTGTGATAGTCTATATACGATATGACTACGGCTATTGCAAAGCCTGCAACTGTGGAAAACAGCTGTGTCTGCCAGTAGCTTGCACCTATACCGTCTATCATTTTATTTTTTACTATTGAGTATATCAGCAGCGAACTCAGCGCCGCACATATAGTAACTGCAAACAGCAGTCCACCGTCTATACTGTGTTTTTCTGACGGAAGTTTTTTAAAAGCTGATCTCATTTAATCTCCTTCGCACCTGTCCAGTATTTTCTGTCGAGGCTCCTGAATTGTGCCGCAGCTGCTACGTGCTGCTTTTTTATAACTTCACTTTTATCTATATCCGCAATGGTCCTTGCTACTTTCAGTATCCTGTCATAAGCTCTTGCGCTGAGTCCAAGCCTGTCGAATACATTCTTAAGAAGCTTCTCTGCACTTTCATCCATAGGACACATTTCCTGCAATTTATCGGGAGTTATCAGAGCATTGCAGGTTATTCCCGTATCTCTGAATCTTTCCTCCTGTATCTTCCTTGCAGCTATTACACGCTCTCTGATAGCTGATGAGGGTTCTTCCTTTGCCTTTGATGAAAGGTCTTCAAATTCCACAGGCGCAACCTCGATATGAAGGTCAAATCTGTCAAGAAGTGGGCCTGATATCTTTGAAAGATAGCCTGCCACTTTATTTGGCGGACAAATGCACTTTCTCTTTGGATGGCCGAAATATCCGCATGGACAGGGATTCATCGCTCCTATCAGCATAATGGTGCATGGGTAAGTAACTGTCCCCGAAGCACGGGCAATAGTCACCTTTCTGTCCTCAAGGGGCTGACGGAGTATCTCCAGTGTCTTGCGGTCAAATTCAGCAAGCTCGTCAAGAAAGAGCACACCGTTATGGGCAAGTGATACCTCGCCGGGATGGGGGATAGTACCGCCTCCTGCCAGTCCTGCTGAAGAAATTGTGTGATGAGGCGAACGGAAAGGACGCTTTGTTATTATTGGCATATCCTCGCTGAGAAGTCCTGATATCGAGTGTATCTTCGTAGTTTCCAGCGCTTCCTCAAAGGTAAGGGGCGGAAGTATGGAAGGCATACGCTTTGCCAGCATACTCTTACCGCTTCCCGGTGAACCTATGAGCAGAGCATTGTGTCCGCCTGCCGCCGCTATTTCGAGGGCTTTCTTTGCGGACTGCTGACCTCTTACATCAGCAAAATCCAGCACCTCATTATATGCGGCTTCCGGGATGTCATAGTGGGGGAAAGTAGCGATCTTTTCCTCGTCACGAAAATGCATGATAAGCTGTTCTGCGTTCTTTACGCCGTATATCTCTATCCCGTCTATAACAGAGGCTTCCGAGGCGTTATCATATGGGACGAACACAGCCTTTACGCCCATTTCACGGGCAAGCATTACCATAGGAAGAACACCGTTGATGCGCCTGATATCGCCGTTAAGAGATATCTCACCTATGAACGAATATCCGTCAAGCTCGCCGTTTATCATACGCATAGCCTTTACCACAGCCATGAATATAGCCATATCATGCACCGAACCGCTTTTTTTGGTATCAGCAGGCGCAAGATTTACCATCACCTGTGCCACAGGAAAACTGATATTGCATGAACGCAGAGCTGAACGTATCCTTTCACGGCTCTCTCTTACAACAGTGTCAGGAAGCCCTACTATATCGAACTGAGGATTTCCTCTGCTTATATCTATCTCTACATCGACCTGAAATGCATTCAGACCGAAAAGTCCTAAGCTGGAAACTTTTGCAAACAAAGCACTTCCCCCTATCTTCATCTTATCAGGCTCTTTATGTTACGCCTGCTTTCTTTTTTATTTAAAGCAACACCGCACAAAGCACGCCTGTTGGCTCTGTGCGGTGTTGCCTGCATTATTTTATGCTGACAGATATTTTCACAAAAGGTATGCTTATTTTATCCTTACAAGTTCTTCTGTTTCTCCGCTGTCGCTTTTTACCTTTAATACATCACCGTTTATCTCGTAATCTGCACTTACAGGCTTTCCGTCAGAAGATTCGCCTATGAATGAAGCATAACCTGATAATTCAAGTCTGCCCTTTGAAGTTTTGTAATCAAATATATCAACGAAGGTAACTTCACTTGTATTTCCGTCAAGAGAAATGAGAACGTTTACATCCTTATCTTTCTCAGGGTCATTTGTAAGACCGCTGACGATAGTATCATAAAGGATACCGCTGAGGAGCTTATACTCTCCGTCATAGCTTTCATCAGAGCCTTCACCGCTTACTCTTTCAAGGGTGAGCATATCCTGATCGCTGATATTTATTTCAAGGTTTTTCTTATCGTAGGTAATATACTGTTCATCGAATACAAAACCCTGATCGCCGGCGCCTACCTGTATTTTTTTGCCGTCAGCATGAAGGATAGAAGTAGTGTCCATATACATAGAGCCTTTGCCGTTATCCTTGAATTCAAGGCCGCCCACCTGTATATCGGTATCTATCTGATCTTTCATTTCCCATTTGCCTACTATGGTCTTGCTGTTTGCACAGGATGTTAATGAGCATATAAAAATAGCTGAAGCAGCTAATAATGAAACTGTCTTTTTCATAATTTCCTCCGTTTTTTTATAAATAGTACCTAAACAATAACATTATACCATGTATCATTTGATTTTGCAAGCTTTTTTAGATAACTTATTTCACGATCCACCACTTTACATGCAAAAGGGAAGAAAAGGAAAACCTCCTCACCCTTTGCATTAACTGCGGATATTTTGAGTGAGCGGTCATAAAGGCAATACCGCACAAAGCTTGTGCTGAAGATGCGCTGACATATTTGTCGTCAGATTGTATAGAAATTCCGCAGGCATACTGACATATATCAAAGAATTTCTGTGCGGGATGACGGAAAATATGTACCCCAATGGCACTTCCTTCGGGTGCCACAGATTCAGTGCAAAGCCGTCAGGCGGGCTTTGTGCGGTGTTGCCTCAATATTCGTAACCATATCCATATAAGCTGAATAATATATTGCGGAGGTGAGAAAATGTATGAAGAACTCTTTCTCGCTGTTATACTAAGCATAGATACATATATCGCCGCTTCAGCCTACAGCAACAGCAATATAAAAATACCTTTCCTTTCAGCCGCTGTGATAAACCTCATATGTGCTTCCGTTCTTGGTATATCACTTTTCCTTTCGGGATTTCTGAGCAGATTCATCCCCTGTGAGGTATGCCGTATATGCGGCTGTTGTGTCATGACAGCGATAGGTATTCTTACGATCATGAAAAGCGCCGCAAGATCATTGTCAAAACGTGTTGCAAAAAAAGGCGAATTATCGCTGAAACTCGGAAATTCACCGCTTGCGGTAAAACTATATCTTGACGATACTGCCGCCGACATGGATGATTCAAAAGTGCTTTCCGCCGGAGAAGCCGCTGCACTTGCACTGGCAAGCTCTCTTGATTCGGCAGCTATGGGATTAAGCAGCGGATTCAGTGATATATCACCGTTTACAGCCTCATGTCTTACTTTTTTATGCGGATTTGCAGCAGTTGCGGCAGGGAGCGCTACAGGCAAAAAAATATCCTCCCTTGACCATGATCTCTCATGGGTGGGAGGAATACTTCTTATATTTTTTGCTTTTATATGAAAGCTTTCATATCTCGTATATAACTACCTCAGGCGGATCAAAAAGTCTCAGTTTGCCGAGGCCTGCCGATACAAGCAGCTTTTTTCCGCCGAAATCATATACTCCCTTTGCATTTTTAGGGAAGAATTTTCTCTCAGGTGAAAGCATGGCGATACCGAATAATCTGACAACACCGCCGTGTACATGACCGCTGAAAGTATAGTCAGCGCCCCATTCTGCATAAACTTCGCCAAAAAACGGGTTATGTGCAAGAAGCAGCACTTCTCCGTCAGGTCTATCGCCTATAAGCTCAGTGATATCAGCTTTTTCAAGCACTTTAAGGTTTCTGTAGCTATTGTTTACAATGTAGACATCAATGCTTTCCTCAAGACCGTAAACCGTAAATCTGCGGTCTTTAACCGTGACCTTTGCCCGATCATTTCGCAGAAGTATAACACCATGCTTTTCAGCTACAGCAATCAGTTCAGCTTTCAGCTCATCGGAAAGGTCTTGTTCGTGATTCCCGAATATCATATACACAGGAGCAATAGCTGTAAGTCCTTTCAGCGTTGCCTCTGCCTGTGAAAGATCAGTTTCATCCCTCGATATAAGGTCTCCTGTTACGAATATAAGATCAGGTTTTTCCTGCCTTACCTTTTCGCATATCCTTGAATTTCCTTTTCCGAAGCGGCGCTTGTGGATATCGGATATATGCGCTATCCTTACGCCGCTTCCGAGTTTTTCGTGACGTACTGTAAACAGTATCTTATTTTCGATAAATACATACACAGCAAATACAGCAATAAGCAATAATATCAAATTCACCGATAATTATTCCTCATCCTCTGATTCGTCAGCTTCGATTACAACTTCATTTGCCTCTGCAAGCTTTGCTTCTTCTTCGGCTTCCTTAGCCTGTTCTTCAGTAAGCTGCTCTACCTTTTCTGTTTCTGCATTGTCATCATGCTCGGCACGGGTAAATGCAACTACCTGAGCTCCCTCATTTACACGCATTACACGTACGCCCTTTGCGATACGTCCCATAACACGGATATCGCTGGCAAGAATACGGATGATTATACCATCGCTGGATACGAGGATGATATCGTCTTCTTCGTCTACTATCTTGATACCGCAGACATGACCTCTTACTTCGTCTACCTTGTAGTTGGTAAGACCGTATCCGCCTCTGTTCTGTATCCTGTAGCTGTCAAGCTCAGTTCGCTTGCCGTAGCCGTTTTCGGTAACGGTAAGGAGAGTAGCGCCTTCACGTACTCTTGCGATACTTACAACGTAGTCGCCCTCACGGAGCTTTATAGCACGTACACCGTGAGCAGAACGTGACATTGAACGTCCCTTGCTTTCCTCGATACGGATAGCCATACCATTTCGTGTAGCTACAAATATCTGTTCATTTCCGTCTGTCATTCTTACTCCGGCTATCTCGTCGCCCTCGTCAAGACCTATGGCAATAAGACCATTCTTGCGGACATTCTTGTACAGAGACAGGTTTGAACGCTTTATCTTACCGTTTTTGGTAACGATGGTTATGAACTTGTCATCACTGAAATCAGTGGTCTTTATCATTGCAGCTATCTTCTCGCCTTCGTTAAGAGGAAGAAGATTGATAAGATTGAAGCCTCTTGACGCCTTTGAACCATCGGGTATCTCATAGCATTTCAGCTTATACATGATACCCTGATTTGATATAAAGAGTATGTTGTCATGGCTTCCGCAGATGAACATTTCATCCACGAAATCTTCTTCACGCTGCTTCATACCTGTGATACCACGTCCGCCTCTGTGCTGTGTCTTGTACTCAGTAAGCGGCATACGCTTTATATAGCCGTTATTTGTAAGAGTTACAACGCAGTCTTCTTCGGGGATGAGGTCCTCTATATCAACTTCACCGCTGACATTCTCAATGCTCGTGCGGCGGTCATCGCTGAACTTCTTGCGTATCTTGTCAAGGTCTTCGATGATTATGCCGTATACTCTGTTTACGTCTGCAAGTATATCCTCAAAATCGGATATCTTGGTAAGGAGTCCGTAGAGTTCATCGGTTATCTTCTGTCTTTCGAGACCTGTCAGCTGTCCGAGACGCATCTGAACGATAGCCTCAGCCTGTTCCTCGGAAAGTCCCTTCTGGTCCTCGATATGGAGACCTGACAGGTCATACTGTGCACGGTCAAGAAGTGCAGACATATCCACATCCTTGAAACGCTCTATCATGCGCTCCTTTGCTTCCTGTACAGTTGCGCTGGAACGGATTATTGCGATAACTTCGTCGATATAGTCAGCCGCAAGAACGAATCCCTGGAGTATATGTGCTCTTTCGAGAGCCTTTCTCAGGTCATAGCGTGTACGGCGCTGGATAACATCTACCTGGAAATCAAGGTAATGCTGGAGCATCTGCTTCAGTGTGAGTATCTTAGGTTCGCCGTTTACGAGGGCAAGCATGATGATACCTACTGTATCCTGAAGCTGTGTCAAGGCGAAAAGCTTGTTCAGCACTATCTCAGGCATTGCATCCTTTTTCAGCTCGATAACTACACGCATACCATCCTTGTCAGATTCGTCACGCAGGTAGTAAAGACCTTCGATACGCTTATCCTTTGCAAGCTGATTTATGCTCTTGAGCAGTCTTTCCTTACGGAGCATGAAAGGTATCTCGTCTATGATGATACAGTTTCTTCCCTTTATCTCCTCAAAATGGGTACGGCTTCTGAGTATTATCTTTCCTCTGCCTGTAGCATAAGCGGCACGTATGCCGGCTTTACCCATGATTATGCCGCCTGTCGGGAAATCAGGACCTTTGATATGCTCCATGAGCTGTTCAAGGGTGCAGTCAGGGTCTTCAATGAGAAGCTTCAGAGCGTCTATGACCTCACCAAGATTGTGAGGAGGCACATTTGTAGCCATACCAACAGCTATGCCGACAGAGCCGTTTACCAGAAGATTAGGGAAACGTGACGGGAGAACAACAGGCTCCTGCAGACGGTCATCGTAGTTTGATGTGAAGTCTACGGTCTCCTTGTTGATATCAGTGAGCATATCCAGTGTGATCTTTGCCATTTTTGCCTCGGTATAACGGTAAGCCGCAGGGCCGTCACCGTCTATGGAGCCGAAGTTTCCGTGACCGTCTACCAGCGGATATCTCATTGAGAAGTCCTGTGCAAGTCTTACAAGTGCATCGTAAACAGATGCGTCACCGTGTGGATGATAACGTCCCAGCACAGCACCAACTGTATCGGCACACTTACGGTATGCCTTGTCAGGGGTAAGTCCGTTTTCATGGAGCGTGTACAGTATACGTCTGTGTACAGGCTTCAGACCGTCTCTTACATCGGGAAGTGCTCGGGAAACAATTACCGACATGGCGTAGTTGAGCATGGAATTCTGCATCTCATCCACGAGTTCGGAATTTATTACC
>JAFOMV010000152.1 GCA_017418765.1 Ruminococcus sp.
TCCTAATTTTGATAATCTTTCGTATTTGTTCTCTGCATCAAAGAACCCTAACTGAGTATATTTCATACCCTTATTATACCACTTTTACTGGGATTTGTATAGGGGGTTTTTAGAGATGCCCTTATGATTTTCATTTCTCATAGTCTGAAAGGGATATCTACAACAAACTACTGGTTTATACAGCTGCTTTTCGGAAAAAGGGCTGAATAAGAGATATATGACCGTTTTGACATATTAAATATTGCAGTTTAAGGGGGACTCTTTTGACAGAGCCCCCCCTTTTCAATTATTCAACAGCATATGTACTGCTGTTAAACAAATATAATATTTTACTTTCTTTTGTATTTTTCTGTGTTTATGATGGTATCATCCTGATCGAATATGCTGTGGGTGAGTTCGCCTTTGCCTATACTTCGGTCAAGTGCGCTGTCAGTGCATTTTATTTCTATTTTTGGATCGCTTTGGCTTGAAACGTGAAAAAACAGTGAAGATTTGCCATAAAGTCTCATCGAGAGTGAACGCAGGTCTGAAATATCAGCAGGTATATCCGCTGACATCCCGTATACAGTGATATTTTCCAGATCACTGTATACGTTCTTATTTTCGATGTTTTCATAGGGATAAAATTCAAGATATGTGGATCGGTCTTCACTTTCTTCTGACGTGATAAGCTGTGTTTTTTCAAAGACTGAACCGCTTTTTTTAGGATATGCCGAACTCCCGTCATAGTATACCGAGTGTTTCCATTCCGCAGTGTATGGTACTATCCTGTTTTCCTTTATTTCACCGTCCAGTATAGTCTCACTGAGAAGATCATATTTGTATCTTTCGGGGGAATCACACTGATATGTCACCATATTTCTTACAGAGAAAACGTTCTGCTGATCTGAAAAAATACTGTAATGCATAAATGAAAGCGCAAGTCCTTCATCAACATGATACCCTTTATATGGCATATCAAAGGTCAGGAGGTTATTTATATCATCACAGGCTTTTTCAAGCTGTTCATCGGTGAAAGTGACATCTGTATCCGCTGCTGCTATAAAATTCGATTCCCTGTATTCTCCGCTGTATTCGACGGCATACATCTGATTTGTAAGGATATCATTATACGTCTTTACAAATACCCTTACCCTGACATTGTCTCTTTCGGGAGCCTCAAACGGGCAGCTGTAAAGCGGAGTTACAAGAACATCCTTTTTGATATAATCTTCAATAGCTATATCGTATATACGTATATCTTCTGTATTCTCAGAAATAGCGGATATTTCGTTTACCAATGAGCGGTAAAGTTCACTGTCCTGCTTGGTTAGAGCGCAGAGAAGACGGCTGAATAACGCTGTTTTAGGCAGAACAGCCACAATGAATATTGCTGCTGAGACTGCTGCTGCGAGTTTCAGCAATGGGGCAGCTCTGTGTCTGCCGGTTATATTTTCAAGGTCTGTAACGACGTAGTCGCTGTCGAAAAAATCCGCATCATTTTCGGGGAAGACCCTTTCGGATATGCGGCTGAAACGGTCAACCGAATCAGAAAGCTCATCCATTCTATTTTTTAGTATATCTTCGATCTCGTGATCTTCTTCACGGTCTTTTTCTTTCATCGCTGCTCACCTGCCTTTTCCCTTAGTATGGATATCGCTTTGGCGTACCTTGATTTCACTGTGGTCTCAGGACATTTCATTATCCTTGCTATCTCCTTGAATTTCAATTCTGCACAGCACCTCAGCACAACTGTCTGCCTTTGTTTATCGCTGAGATGTTTCAGGAGCTGATTTATGTAAATACTGTCTTCGACAGTTTTTTCTGCTTCGCCGTAGCTTTGTATGATAAAGCTTGTATCGAGCTCTCTTTTGTATTTTCGGCGAAACTCAAGTGCAACGTTGCGTGCTATGGTAAAAATGAATCCTTTGCCGTCGCCTTTTCTTGGAGAAAAACGCTTTGCCTGAGCAAGACGCACGAATGTCTCTGTGACGCAGTCTTCTGAAAGGTGGTAATCTGCGGTTATTCCGAAGGCTATGGCAAAAACCTTACCCTTGAACATAATGTAGAGCTTTTCAAGACAATCTTTTGATACTGAACACCTGATTATCAGATCATTTATGCTCTCAGTATCATCAGCCGATACGTTATTGTGGTTGGATGGATAAAGAATAGATGCGTCACCTCCGCTCAGATGATTTATTTCGGCAGTTATGAACTCATGTATTTATATGGCGCAGAAACTGCACGTTTTGAAAGCTTTCACTAATAAGTGTTTTAAGGCACTGAAAAAGACGAAGCAGAATTAGAAAAAATATTTTTATGTTAACATCAGCTAACGAATATGGCTTCATATCGTGGCATAATGCACATAAAACGGTATACCCGATTATATCATTTCTATAAGTTAAATTCAAGAATATTTTACTAAACTATTGACATTCTTGCATATATATGGTATAGTAAACATATGAACAACCATTCATATTTGAAAGGACAGTGACCTATGGAAAAGGATTACTCCATTCTGAACCTCGACTGCGCCAACTGCGGCGCTAAAATAGAAGAGGCCATAAGCAGGCTGGAAGGCGTGGAAATGGCTATCCTTAATTTTCCGCTCAAAAAGATCAAAGTTATAGGTGATATCTCCGACGATATGCTCAAAAAAATGAACGAAACGGCATCTCAGATTGAACCCGGTGTGGAGATAGTTCCTGTTGCCGAAAAGAAAACCAGGCAGTTCGAGATAAAAAATCTGGACTGTGCTCACTGCGGCGCTAAGATAGAAGAAGCTATCAGCCAGCTGGACGGCGTTGATTCTGCTCTGCTGAACTATCCGCTGAAAAAGCTGAAAGTTACGGGTGTTATCACAGAAGAACTGATAACTCTCATGAACAGAACAGCTGATTCTATTGAGCCGGGCGTGGAGATAACTCCCTACTCATCACGTGAATCCCAGAGAAGAAGCAGGATAAAGGAGATAGTAAAAGAACTTGAGGAGGAAGCTCCGCATACCCACAGCCACGAAGAACACGAACACGGAGAGCACTGTGACTGCGGCCATGAACATCACGATCACGATGAACATGAGCATCACAGCCATTCTGCAACATCTGACGGATATGAGGAATTCGAGATAACTCTCGGTACTCATTCTCATGGTGAACACGAATATCACGGCAAGCATGAGGCTGTACAGGAGAATTTTGAGGATAAGGAAATTGTCGATGAGTATAAGGAAATACTCGGAGATATGTACAACGATGAGCCGGTACACATTAAAAAACGTGCAGTCCCTGCTGAGGATATCCCCGTAGGCAAACATGAGATGATCCATGATGAGCACGAACATGAGCATACTCACGAACACGAAGAAGATGAAATTATTCCTAAGCCTGCTGCTCACGAAAAAGAACCCGACCTTGTATCGGAACTGGTTTCCGAGAATGACATGCAGTCTGTCAAGGAAGACTCTCAGCCGGCTGTTGAAACTGTCACAGAAACTTTTGCCGATCTTCATGAGGATACTGAGGAGAAAAGCGACAGAGTCCCTGTTTCGCTGCTGGGACTTATACTTGGCGCTGAGGCATTCATCGCCGCTCTCATTTGCGACAAGATAGTAGGAACTATGCCTGTTGCCATTGTGCTCTACATCATTGCGTACCTGCTTCTCGGCATAAACGTGCTGAAGGCTACAGTCCGCAATATCAAGGCAAAGAACTTCTTCAACGAGAATCTTCTCATGACCATCGCTACTATCGGAGCATTTGCACTGGGCGAATATCCCGAAGCTGTTGGAGTTATGCTTTTCTTCCGCATAGGCGAGCTTTTCGAGGATTACGCCGTAAACAAGAGCCGCAAGGCTATCACAGCTGTATCCGAGCTCAAAGTTGAAGAAGCTGACGTACTTGTGGACGGTGAATTCGTCCGCATACCCGCTGATGAGATAAACAAAGGCGATATCATCCGCATAAAAGTCGGAGAGCGCATCGCTGCTGACGGTATCGTAGAATCGGGCAAGTCAAGAATAGACACCTCCGCTGTAAACGGCGAACCTGTTCCTGTGACTGTACGTGCAGGAGACAAGATTCTTTCGGGCTGCATAAACCTGACAGAGGGGATAACCATCCGCACTACCGCATCAGCTGACGAATCCATGATCGCTAAAATCGCCGAGGCTGTGGAGGACGCTTCTGCTTCCAAGCCGAAGATAGACCGCTTCATCACACGCTTTGCAAAGGTCTATACTCCTATAGTTATAGCTATTGCACTGCTGACGGCTATAATCCCGTCAATAATCACAGGCGACTGGCATAAGTGGATATACGCCGCACTGACCTTCCTTGTTATCAGCTGCCCGTGTGCGCTGGTACTCAGTGTGCCGCTGGCATACTTCTCAGGTATCGGTGCAGCTTCAAAGCTTGGCATACTTTTCAAGGGCGGCAACTCCATCGAAGCCCTCGCCAAAGTCAAGGCTATTGCTTTTGATAAGACAGGCACACTCACAAACGGCACTTTCACAGTTACTCAGGTGCAGACATTCGGCGTACTCAGCAACAGACACATTCTCAGGATATGCGGAAGCTGTGAGATAGCTTCAACTCATCCCGTAGCCGAAAGCATTGTTGCTTACTGCAAGAAGAACAAGCTGAAGCTGGGCACTCCAGAAAAGATACAGGAAATACCGGGACGTGGAATCGAAGCCGAAGTCAGCGGAAGGACCGTTCTCTGCGGCAACGAGAAAATGATGCATGAATACAATGTTCCTATACCGAAGGGACAGCCTGCCGACGGCGGAAGTGTTGTATACGTTGCTGTAAACGGCAAGGCTGAGGGGCGTATCGTTGTGGCTGATACTATCAAGAAGTCAGCAGCCGAAGCCATGAAGGAACTGAACGCTATGGGCATACATACTGCTATGCTTACAGGCGACAAGAACGAAAATGCCCGTATAGCAGGAAAGAAGATCGGTGTTGAGATAGTCAAGGGCGAACTCCTTCCCGAAGATAAACTTCACGCTATTGAAGATATGCGCTCGGTATACGGCCCTGTGATGTTCGTCGGCGACGGCATAAATGACGGTCCCGTGCTGGCAGGTGCTGACGTAGGAGGTGCAATGCAGACAGGTTCACATCTGGCACTTGAAGCCGCTGATGCAGTGTTCATGAATCCCGAACCTGCGGCAGTTGTGAACTCAAAGAA
>JAFOMV010000153.1 GCA_017418765.1 Ruminococcus sp.
AACGTCCGTAAAGCATCGCTGCGCTTGCTTTACTGCTTTGTCAGGGGGACGCTGTCTCCTAACAGGAGCCCGTCCCCTCTGTCAGCTATGCTGACATCTCCCCACACTGTGGGGAGTCACCCTCATTCACCCCCTGCAAGGGAGATAACATCTCCCAACGGGAGCCCGTCCCCTCTGTCAGCTACGCTGACATCTCCCCACACTGTGGGGAGTCACCCTTGACCCCAGAAATGCCGCCTGCGGCGGTTTTTATTATTTTTAAAAAGAATGCTGTTGCCATGAACCAAACACAGCGACGGTTGACAGAAAGCGCCAAAAAGGGTATAATAGAAGAAAAAACGTGAGGTAATTCTATGTCTTTCTGGTTAATACTGTTCGCCGTTGTGGTACTGGCTTCGCTGGGCGGCGGATTCTATCTCGTCACCCGTTTTCACCGATTCTCTTTCATCGAAAAACTGGCTGAAAAGAAAAAAGCCCTGTCATGGGCTTTTTCGGTAATTCCTGTTATTGCCGTTTTCGCACTGTCTGCCCTGCTGATAAACGTGTGGTCGGCTATGGTCATCATCCTGCACCTGATATTCTTCTGGATAATTTTCGACATCATCATCGGTCACCTCAGAAGAAGCTACAAGGAGGAGCGAAAGCGCAATATAGAGGGAGTTCTCGCAATTGCCTCAACTTTCTTCTACCTGCTGTCAGGCTGGCACTTTGCCCACACCGTCTATCGCACTCAGTACGACCTGCAAACTACAAAAGACATCGGTGCGGATAAGATACGCATTTGCGGATTCGCCGATTCTCACCTCGGAATCACCCTCGACGGCGAGAAATTTGCCGCTGAGGTGAAGAAAATGGAAGCAGAAGATCCTGATATAGTTGTGATTGCAGGCGATTTCGTTGACGATGACTCATGCCGTGAGGATATGTTAAGAGCTTGTCAGGCACTTGGCGAAATGAAGTCCACCTATGGTGTATATTACATCGACGGCAACCATGACAAAGGCTATTATCAGAGCGGACGTGATTTTACATACGACGAACTTATTTCCGAACTGAAAAAGAACAATATCACCGTTCTCAAAGACGAGGCTGTACTGGTCAATGACAGCTTCTACATCGTTGGCAGAAAAGACAAGTCCGACGAAAGCAGAATGGAGATTTCCGAACTGATGAACGGGCTTGACGAATCAAAATATACCATCGTTCTTGACCATCAGCCTAACGATTACAAAAATGAATCAGAAGCGAATATCGACCTTGTATTTTCGGGACACACTCACGGCGGTCACAACTGGCCTGCGGGCTATATCGGACTGCTTCTCCGTGCCAACGATGCATTTTACGGCGCTGAGGAATACAATGGCACAGGCTTTATCGTAACATCAGGCATTTCAGGCTGGGCTATCCCATTCAAGACAGGCGCAAAGAGCGAATATGTCATCATGGAAGTAAATCACATAAATGCAGATCAGTGAGAAATATTTACAAAGACCGCCAAAGGCGGTCTTTTTTCTCAGTTTTTTCGGCAGACTGAGGACTGCCAAAGGCAGCCCCTACGATATTCTATCCATGTTGGTTCGGTTATTGGAGGACGGCCAATGGCCGTCCCTACAAAATAATTCAGTGGGCTGATGGCGCTCGGAAAGCGCACATACATCGGTTCATCACATCTGCTTTCACTTAGTCAGAAACAAGATATAAAGTTAAAATATAAAAATATGTAAAGCCTGCTTGACAAAAAATGTAAAGTGTGCTATACTATAATCACAGCAAAGGTAAAGTAAACTTTACAATTCAAGGAGGTAACATTATGAATATACACGATTTCTTTGAAGCCGCTCTCCCGTGGATGGCAATAGCTGTATCGCTGGCGGTGGTTGCGTCCTTCAGCAAAGATGCCAAGAAGGAGCATGAACGTGAAAAATAAGATACAGGAACTTCGGAAAGCCCGAAAGGTCACTCAGCAGGAGCTTGCCGACGCTCTCAGCGTAACGAGACAGACCATCATATCACTGGAAAACGGAAAATACAACGCATCCCTCACGCTTGCTCACAAGGCGGCTCAGTTCTTCGGTATCACCATTGAGGAGCTGTTCATTTTTGAGGGTGAGGAAAATTTATAAGGAGGATCATCATGGAAGAATTCAAAAAGAAAATACATACAAAGTTGATAGTAATGCAAATAATGTGCGTTCTGGTTATTGCTTCACTGATCGTATATCAGATATTGACAAGGGATAGTGAAAGCTATTTATCAGGTGTTCTCTATGGAGTTACAGGAGCTATGGTTGCTCTGGGAATCGGCTATTCGGTAAGATTCTATACGGCTCTGAAAGATAACGAGAAGTTGAAGGAGCTGTACATACAGCATTCCGATGAACGCAATGAACAGATATTGAAGGAATCAGCACGAACAACAAATACTATTTACCTTTTTGTGACTGCTATTGCAGCAATAGTTGCAGGTGCATTCAGTCAAACTGTTTCAATGACACTTAGTCTAATGATCGTAGTAAATTCATTTATCGGAGTAGGTGTTTCGATCTATTACAACAGGAAATTATAAGGAGTATCATCATGGAAAACTTCAAGAAAAAAATTAAGTTCAGATTTCAGTTATGCACAATGTATATGTGTTCGGGAACAATGTTATATTTCCTGCTGCAACGCCTTACCGAGAACGTTCCCGACTTCTCAAAAGGTATGCTGACAGGACTTCTTGTAGGCGGCGACCTGCTTGCATTAATTTATATGATAAGATGTTGCATCCTTCTCCGTGACGAAAAGAAACTGAAAGAGGAATACATCAAGTCAACTGATGAGCGCAACAACGAGATATCCAAGGAAACAATGCGTACTGCATCAGTTATCACCCTGATGTGTACAAGCCTTGCAATAATAATCACAGGCTTTTTCAGCATTACCGTCAGCATGACACTGTTCATCGACCTGACCGTAAGCACACTAATAGTGCTTCTTGTAAATGCCTTTTACAAGAAGAAGATGTGACATTTGTCACCGCATCAATTACATAAAACACCTGTAAATATGCCCCTTTTTGTGGTAAGATATAGTCAGACCACAGAAAGGGGCTGTTATTATGAAAAAGCATGAAAAAGTATTGATGAGTATTTTCCTCGTCGGCATAGCCGCATTTATCTGCGACTTTTTATTTGAAGTATTATTACTCGATACTCCTGTCGACTATCAATTCTTCGGAGGTATAACGCAATTTCTCAGCGTATTCTTAGCCATTTCTGCCGGAGGTATCATGACGATACTGACTACTGTATGGGTCAGAAAGCGCCGTGAAGCAGGTCTGCCGCCAATATCAAAAGCATACACCATTTCATTCATACTGTCGTTCATACCGTTTTTAGCTCTTGTTATCTTTTCGGCATCACAGGGCGATTTTGTATTCATGGGTGAAACTGTTTCCTACGGCTTTGAGGCTTTTATTGATTATATGTTAATAACGGGAATATATATTTTCAGCATTATCGCACCTGTATTTCCTGTAATTATATTCTGGCAGATACTTTACCTGATACACCGTTACAGAAACAGAAAATAGGATCGTAGGGGCGCACAGTGTGCGCCCTCAGTCTGTCGAAAAACTAATTTGGGGACGTCGGGGACGCCGTCCCCTACAAAACATTCACGAAGAATAGCCAAATTGTAGGGGCTGGCGTCCTCGACAGCCCAATATTTTACGATAATATATGACTTTTTTGACAAGCAGGGGGCGCACAGTGTACGCCCCCTGCATATATTAACCAACAAAAAGAAAAACTCCCCGACACTTGTCCGTATCGGAGAGTTTTTTTATATATATTTCGGTGAACTGACTAAATCAGTACTGTGGAACACCATGGGCGGCATTCCATGCAAATGATCTTTAACGTTGAGCAAAACAGACTATGCATTAACGAGATGGCAAGCCTGCGTTCACTCGCCGAATCAGTCGTTTCCGTAGAGCTTTGTGAGTCTTGTAAGGTAATCGTAACGATCCTTAGCGTTCTCAACAGCAGCGTCAAAGAGCTTCTCTGCTCTCTCAGGGTTAGAACGTGCAAGTGAATTGTAACGTACTTCGCCCATGAGGAAGTTCTTGTACTCATCAACGTTTGGAGCCTTGGAATCAAGGATGAATGGGTTCTTGCCCTCAGCCTTGAGTGTTGGGTTGTATCTGTAAAGATGCCAGTAACCAGCCTCAACAGCCTTCTTCTCCTCAGCCTGAGCAGTAGCCATACCTGTCTTGATACCGTGGTTGATACAAGGAGCATAGCAGATAACGATAGATGGTCCATCGTATGCCTCAGCCTCAGCGAATGCCTTGATACACTGAGCCATGTTAGCGCCCATTGCAACGTGTGCAACGTAAACGTAGCCGTAGCTCATTGCGATACCAGCGAGGTCCTTCTTCTTCATTACCTTACCGGCAGCAGCGAACTGTGCGATAGCACCTGTAGGTGTAGACTTGGAAGCCTGTCCGCCTGTATTTGAGTAAACCTCAGTATCGAATACAAGGATATTTACGTTCTTGCCGGAAGCGATAACGTGGTCAAGACCGCCGAAACCGATATCGTAAGCCCAGCCGTCACCGCCGAAGATCCACTGTGACTTCTTTGAGAGGTAATCCTTCTCAGCGAGGATAGCCTTAGCATCGTCGCATCCGCAAGCCTCAAGAGCAGCAACGAGGTTATCTGTAGCAACTGCGTTCTCAGCACCGTTGTTGTATGTCTCGAAGTACTTAGCTATAGCGTCCTTTACTTCCTGCTTCTCAGCCTTAGCCTCAAGAGCCTTTACCTTATCAGTAACTCTCTTTCTCAGAGTCTCCTGTGCGAGGTACATACCGTAACCGAACTCAGCGTTATCCTCAAAGAGTGAGTTAGACCAAGCAGGACCTCTGCCCTTCTTGTTTACTGTGTAAGGAGTTGAAGGAGCGGAACCACCCCAGATTGAAGAACAGCCTGTAGCGTTAGCGATCATCATTCTGTCGCCAAAGAGCTGTGTAACGAGCTTAGCGTAAGGAGTTTCGCCACAGCCGGCACAAGCGCCTGAGAATTCGAGGAGAGGCTGTCTGAACTGTGAGCCCTTAACTGTCTCAGCCTTGAACTTAGCAGCAACTTCTTCCTTCTCGTCGATAGTTCTGCCGTAGTTGAATACTTCCTGCTGATCCATCTGTGAAGCTATAGGCTCCATTGTGAGTGCCTTCTCCTTAGCAGGACATACGTTAGCACAAACGCCGCATCCTGTACAGTCAAGAGTTGAAACTGTCATAACGAACTTGAGATCGCCTAAAGCCGGCTTGAAGTCAGCAGACTTTGTCTGTGCAGGTGCCTTAGCAAGCTCATCAGCTGTCATAGCAACAGGTCTGATTACAGCGTGTGGACATACGTAAGCACACTGGTTACACTGGATACACTTTGAAGCATCCCATGAAGGAACCTTAACAGCGATACCACGCTTCTCGAAAGCAGCTGAGCCCTGTGGGAATGTACCGTCTGCTCTGTCTACGAATGTAGAAACAGGGAGAGTGTCACCCTTCTGAGCGTTACATGGGATCTGGATGTTGTTAACGAAGTCCTGGAGTACCTTGTCATCGCAGGTTACAGGAGGCATACCCATCTGAGTATCCTTGCAGTTCTTCCACTCAGCAGGAACCTTTACCTCAACGATGTTCTGGTGACCTGCATCGATAGCGTTCCAGTTCTTTTCAACTACGTCCTGACCCTTCTTGCTGTAAGAAGCTTCAGCAGCAGCCTTCATGTACTTGAGAGCATCCTCGAATGGGATGATGTTAGCAAGCTTGAAGAAAGCAGACTGGAGGATAGTATTGATACGTGTACCCATACCTGTTTCCTCACCGAGCTTAACACCGTTGATGATGTAGAACTTGATGTTGTTCTCAGCGATGTATCTCTTAACCTGTCCCGGGAGGTTCTTATCGAGCTCATCCTCTGTCCAGATCGTGTTGAGGAGGAATGTACCGCCTGGCTTGATGTCAGAAACCATATCATACTTGTCGATATAGCTCTGGTTATGACAGGCAACGAAATCAGCCTTGTTGATGAGGTAAGTTGACTTGATAGGAGTCTTACCGAAACGGAGGTGTGAAATTGTTACACCGCCTGACTTCTTTGAGTCATATGCGAAATATGCCTGAGCATAGAGATCTGTGTGGTCACCGATGATCTTGATGGAGTTCTTGTTAGCACCAACAGTACCGTCTGAACCGAGGCCCCAGAACTTACAAGCTGTTGTGCCTGCAGGAGCTGAATCAGGGTTCTCCTCAAGAGGAAGTGAAAGGTTGGTAACATCATCGTTGATACCGATAGTGAATCTTGGCTTGGTTGTGTTCTTGAATACAGCAACGATCTGTGCAGGAACAGTATCCTTTGAACCAAGACCGTATCTGCCTGTGAATACAGGGATATCGTTGAACTTAGTACCCTTGAGAGCAGCAACTACATCGAGGTAGAGAGGCTCGCCGAGTGAACCGGGCTCCTTAGTTCTGTCGAGAACAGAGATTCTCTTTACGCTGTCAGGGATAACTTCAACGAGCTTTTCAGCAACGAAAGGTCTGTACAGGCGAACCTTAACAAGACCGTACTTACCGCCCTTAGCGTTAAGGTAGTCGATAGTCTCCTCGATAGTCTCGTTAACAGAACCCATAGCGATGATGATATGCTCAGCATCAGCAGCACCGTAGTAGTTGAAGAGTTTGTAGTCAGTACCGATGA
>JAFOMV010000154.1 GCA_017418765.1 Ruminococcus sp.
AAACACTCATAACACATTTTTTGCTTCTATTTCTATTCTTGAGATGACGATTGATGAATCTTTTAATTCATGGGCTGCTCCTAACGATCAGCTCAAGTCTTTATGCAGCTTTAAGTAAAATTATTATTGTCGTTTACTATAAAAAGAACGCTCCTGCAAAAAACTTACGGGAACGTTCTTTTATATAGGGGGAGCATATAGGTGGAATAAATATTATTATCGGGAGGCTGAAACGGTTTTCAGACTGATACTGTTATTTTTCAATAAATTTGAGGATATCGTCATAAACCAGTACCTTAAATCTTTCATGCAGGATATCATGGCGCATACCGGGATAAAGCTTACAGCGCACATCCTTATATCCGATAATACTCAATGTACGCAAGGCTTCGACATACTTTCCCTTTGATAATGCACAGGGATCATCCTCTCCTGAAAAGAAGCGTATCGGCATATCGGGATTCTGAGGAACATAATCTCCGGAATAGGTGAGCATAGCCATTTTTATCATTTCCTCATATCCGCTTATCGTGAATAAAAATCTGCACATAGGATCATTATTATGCTCTATTACAGCCTCACGCTCGGAATTTGTCCATGCGTTATGCAAATGCTCATTCCGGAATTTCAGTTCATAGGACACACCCATTATCAGCAGCTTTGCCAATCGTGAGCGGTATTTTTTTCCCTCTATTTTACCGAGGACCTTAAGGATAAGGAGTCCCTCCTTCATCATATCCGATTTTGAAGGACAGCCGATTATTACCAGCTTATCAATATCCGCGTCATATTTTCTGATATAGCATCTTGCGGCTAAGGAACCCATGCTGTGTCCGATAAGAACGACAGGCAGTTTTTTCTGTCCGCATTTTTTCGCCGCATATTCCTTTACCTCAAGGGTTATCTCGTGGACATCCTCTATCAGAGCCTGAAAGCCTCCTTCATACATATAGCCTCTGTCATTTGCATCACGGACACTTTCACCATGCCCGCGGTGGTCGTTTGCAATGGCAATATAGCCGTTGGAGGCAAGGTATCTCATAAAAGCGGCATATCTTCCCTTATGCTCATTTTTTCCGTGGATTATCTGAACGATACCCTTGATATCCTCAGACGCTTCCGGTTCTATTCTGAGAACTGCAAGCGGCAGTCCGTCTGTACCGGAAATATGCTGATAAGCTGTTTCAATAATATTTATAGTTTTATTCATGTACTCGGTTCATCCATCAACACTTCGTGACGTATTATTTTCTTGGAAGAATTCTTAAGGAAAGGATTCTCCCTGATTACAAGTCTTGAAAGCTGCTTATAGGTCGGCTGCTTCTTATTGTAATCATCAAGAATTTTTTGCAGAGCATCCTTAACTTCATCAGGCGTCATATTTTCAATTGCCTGCGGTTCCGGATAAATTCGCGCTGTGAGCAGATTATCCTCACCCGTTACTATTATCTCGCTGATAAGGTCATTAAGAGCAAGCTTTGTCTCAATTTCCTCAGGAGAAATATTTTCGCCGTTTGAAAGTATAATAAGATTCTTAACTCTGCCGTTTATAAACAGATAGCCGTCTTCATCAAGATAGCCCTTATCGCCTGTATGGAGCCAGCCGTCCTTAAGCGTTTCCTCGGTCTCCTTTTCCATTTTGTAGTAGCCCTTCATAACGCTTGTACCGCGGACGAGTATCTCTCCGTTTTCAAATTTTATCTCAACATTGGGAAGAGGCTTGCCGATAGAACCGGGCTTGCCTTCACCTATCTTATTTGAGCTTATTACAGGCGAACATTCCGACATACCGTAGCCTTCATAGACTTCTATGCCGTATTTTGCAAATTCATCAATATAATAAGGATCAAGATGCGCTCCGCCGGTAAAGATATATTTCAGATTTCCGCCGAATACCTTTTCTGCGATGACCTCGGCAGGAGCCTGTCCCTCAAGTGATTTGAGCCTTTTATAGATAGTTTCCACCATAAGAGGAACCATCAGCATAACATAAGGCTTATAAATAGCCATATTTCTTACAATATGGAAAAGCGAGTCATTTATGCAGAGAACAGCGCCCATCCAGAAGCCGTTCAGCCAGTCCATTGACAGACAGAAGGCATGGTGTACAGGAAGCACGGTCATAAATACAAGACCGGGATCGAGGTCATAAAGGATTGCTTCGATATTGCAGTAAAGATTGCTTTGTGTAAGCATAACGCCCTTACTCTTGCCGGTAGTACCGGAGGTATAGACGATCATGGAAATATCGTCCTCTGACGGCTCCTCAGGCTCGGAGGCATCTGCTCCGCAGGCAATAAGACCTGAAAGCGTATCTGTTCCGTCAACGGCATCTCCCGAAAGCATCCATATTTTTCTGACAGCAGGGCAATTAGTCCTGATCGGCTCTGCAAGAGATACAAATTTCGGATCAAGGAAAACACCCTCGGAATCAGAACGGTTTATAAGGTCGATAAGATCAGCGGCAGGCAGAGCAGCGTCAAGAGGAACAGCAGTATTATTGCTTGTTACAATGCTCATATATGCTGTGATCCATTCAACTGAGCTTGTTCCTACAAGGGCAATATGCTTATGCGAAAAGCCGAGGGCGTTAAAGCCCTTTCTGATACCCGTTACATCGGCGCCAAGCTCGGCATAGCTTCTTTCGAGAACATCCTTCTTTGCAAGCCAGCGCACAGCAGGAAGCTCAGCATATTTTTCCCCGCATCTTTTCCACATCGTATAGATAGTTTTTTTCATAATGCTCACCAGTATATTATTCCATGTATTCCTTCAATAATTCCATTGCGCTTTCAACTGTTGTAATACCCGTAAGCTTCTGCTCATCCTCGCCGAAATTGAATTCTACATCAAATTCATCCTCAAGGTCGCCGAGGAATGTCATAAGATCAAGAGAACTGAGTCCGAGATCATCACGGAAGCTCATATCGTTTGTAATATCCTCTGCTTTAACGGAACAATAACGTGCTGCGATCTCCTTAAACTGCTTTTCAAATTTTTTATCCATGGTAATTTTCTCCTTCCTGTGATCAGATCATATCGATTATTTCATTTATAGTTCTTCCGGGATCCTCTATGCCTCTGAAAAGAATACGCATCATATAATAATACATAAGCTCGGCATCCTTTTCAGTAAGCTCTGCTGTCTGATAATGATAAGAGAAGTTGAGCTTTCTGTCGGGCAGATGTGAAACCGTAAGATACATTTTCTTTGTTGCTGCGCCGTTAGCGAACCACTTGATATGTGTACGGAGCTTTGAGGAATTAGGATCAAGGTCGCTTGTATTCATAGGAGGCTGATAGGTCAGATAAACGCTTACATAGGTTGTATCGTCAGGTGTATTGTAGCGCTTCTTCATTTCCTCTCTGATAAGCTCAGGATCATATCCGCTGTACATATAGATACGGTTCTGATGATTCTGGATCTTTCTTGCAGCGTCAATAAAGGTAGTATCACCCGAAATAACTGTTCTGCAGGGGAAGCAAAGCACACGGCTTCCGCCTGATGTCATTTCATCCTGTGTTGAACGTCTGGAAATAAAGTTTTCTACTGTGATATCCTCCTGACCGTCATTCATCTTTGAAAGATATGTACGGATAACAAGAAGTATCAGGTTTGTCGGGGATATCTGGTTATAGAGGCAGAAATTGATAGCTCTCTGCATACTGTCTACCTCAAGCTGATAATCCTTAACTGCAACAAAAAGCTCTTTTCTTTCGATATCGGCTGCTCTGAGGTTGGGATCATTATGCTTCTTTCTTGCCTTTTCGAGCACGGACTTGCCCTGGATATCGGAATAAAGCGGTTCGCCAAGCTCATCAAGCTGTTCGTCCCAGAATTTCTTTGCTCTTGCAACACGCTTTTCATTTGAAGCCTTTTCAAGATCGGAAATAAGCACCTTTTCAAAATCTGCAAGGGGTGCGGGATATTCAGCTCCCTTTGCAAAGTGCATATACAGATTCATAATATCCGTCGCCATTACTGCAACACCAACAGAGTCATTGAGCCTGTGGTCCATATGAACAAAGAAGCCTGTATAGCGTTCCGGAAGCTTAACGATACGGAATTCGCACATGGGTATATCATCGCCGTCAAAGGTCTCATATGCCCATTTCTGCATAATATCGTCTGCCTCCTGAAGAGACATTCCTGTAAGGTCCTTTACTTCAAGGTCTTCCGGCTCATAGTCTGCAATATACTGCTGTATCTCGCCGTTTTCATCAGGCTTGGTGAAGCGAAGTCTCAGACAGGCGTATCTTTGCTTTTCAAGCTCGATACATTTTTTCAGTGTTTCGATATTGACATCGAACTGAAAAGCGGCTACGATACTCAGTCCGGATACCTGCTGTGTCTTATACTCGCGGATCCAACGGTAATGCATATTCTGTGCTGCGGTCAATGGATAAGTTTGGTTCATATACATGCCTCCTTATTTTTTCTATTAGAACATTATCCACAATTATCATACATTATTTATACAAATCTGTCAATCATTAGGCACCTTATTTTTTAATTTTATACAACATAACGAAAATAAGCGAATATCTTATGGTATATTTTACATTTTAATATGATTGTCTAATAACATAGGGGAATGGGTGCTTTTTTCTTTCCCGGCAAATTAAAAAGGCTGCCGCACACATCATAAATGACAGTACGACAGCCTTTTATTATGCTTTAGTCAATGCAGCAGAAGTTATCAGGAAACCTTTACTTTGAAGGTCTTAACTGTAACATATAGTAAACGACAATAATAATTTTACTTAAAGCTGCATAAAGACTTGAGCTGATCGTTAGGAGCAGCCCATGAATTAAAAGATTCATCAATCGTCATCTCAAGAATAGAAATAGAAGCAAAAAATGTGTTATGAGTGTTT
>JAFOMV010000155.1 GCA_017418765.1 Ruminococcus sp.
AACACAGAAGCAAGCTTCGATAAGGAACAGATCAAGAAGGCAATACTTCACGATCAGACAAGCCAGGGTTACACAGATGGAAACGGTACTGTTATCATCACAAACGTTCTTTCTGATGAGAAAACAGATATCACAGCTGAGTTAACTTTCGGTGATGCAACTCCTGCTAATACATATAAGGCAGTTGAGAACCAGTTCCTCTACAGAGTACCTGTTTACTACAATGGTGCAGTTGCAAAGGACGACAACGGCAATGACTTAACAGTTACTGCTTACATCGGCCTCAAGGGCGATACAGACCTTAACAACATCGTTGACGGTCGTGACGCTACAGCAACATTATCATACTTCGCTAAGATCTCTACAGAAGACCTTACAGCTTCAAACACAGCACTTTCACCAAGCGAACTCGTTTCAGGCAATGCAGAGTCAGTATATGATGACTTCGCAGCATTCCTCAGCGATGTAAAGGTTGACGACGGCAACAAGATGTCAAGATTCGCTACAAAGGGCGAGAGACTCGTTGATGGTAGAGACGCTTCAAGCATCCTGTCTTACTTCGCTAAGTCCTCTACTGAGGAATACAAGGAGATGGCTGCTAATGAGCCGGCTAAGCTTTGGGACATCGTAACAGGCGACGCTGAAGAAGCATAATATTGTTTAATATCTGCCGTCGGAAACGGCGGCAGAAAACATAAAAATTACAAATCTATAAATTTAAATTATCTGAAAGGAAAATAAAACAATGAAGAAGAATACTTTTAAGAAAGCTATCTCTGCAGTTGCTGTTTCAGCTTTAGCTCTTACAGCTTCAAGCGTATCTGCTTTCGCAGCAATCACAGACAAGGGTGTTGAGTACGGTCTTGATCCTAAGGACGGCAGCGCTGCTGCTGTAAAGCCACACGCAGTTGTAACTAAGGAAGTTTTAAAGGCTGACGAGGCTGCTAACAAGATCGTTAAGGTAACTATCGACATCGAGGGTGCTGAGGGCACAGATGTTAAGAAGGCTTACTGCACAACTGGTTTCCACGTATACTGGGATGATCGTCTTACAGTAGTTCCTGATGAGGACTTAGAGATCAACGCTGTTTCAGGCAACGCTATTACTTCATTAGGTAAGGCTGTTGAGAACAATGGTGCTAACGGCTTAATGCTCGCAACAGATGGTTCTGCAGACCTCGGTCTCAAGGGCACAATGTGGACAATCCAGCTCAAGGTTCCAGCAGATGCTAAGGCTGGCGATGTATATCCAATCGATATCGCATATCAGTGGGATCCTTCAAAGGGTGACCTCTTCACAGATAACAAGGACTCAGCTCAGGGTAAGCTGATGCAGGCATACTTCTTCACAAAGGGTATCAACTCTGCAACAAATCCTTCTGATGATCCATACCTCGTAAGCGCTGGCGCTACATTTGCTGACGGTTACATCGCAGTAGAGGGTCCTGCTGAGACAACAACTACTACAACAACTACAACAGCTGCTCCTGCTACATCAGCTGCTCCTGCTACATCATCTACAGTTGCTTCATCATCTACAGCTACACAGTCTGCTGCAGGTACAGCTGCTACAACAGGCAGCAACAACGCTACAACAGCTGCTACCACAACAGCTAAGAGCGGCGGCACAAACAAGCAGTCTGATTCACCTAAGACAGGTGTTACAGGCGTAGGCGTTGCAGCAGCAGGTCTTGCAGTTGCAATCGGTACTGCATTTGCTCTCAAGAAGAAGGAAGACTAATTTAAGTCATAATTCTTAAAGAACAATAATAAAGGCTCTCCGTAATGGAGAGCCTTTTTTTAATCTTTAGCCGGCGGCGGAACGAAATCCACACCGCCCCATCCGTCAATGTTTCCACGCCGCATAGCACCGAATATACGGTCTTTGAAGCCCTTGTCACTGCGTTCCATGCTGTCAAGAAAGTCTTTTGTTTTCTGGCGGTTTGTATGTCCGTCGGCAGGGCATACGGATTTGACTATAGGAAGCTGGTTCCTGTTTGCGGCGCTTCTTATAGCTTTTTCGGGTGCAAAAACAAGAGGCCGTATAAGGGTTATTTCCTTTCGTGAGAGATAATTTGTGGGAGCAAAACAGCCAATTCTGCCTTCGGTGAAAAGGTTCATCATAAAAGTTTCAACTGCATCATCGTAATTGTGTCCGAGAGCGATCTTGTTGCATCCGAGATTTTTTGTCTCATTATGCAGAGCACCACGCCTCATACGTGCACACAAACTGCAAGGATTCGGCTCGTTGCGGACATCGAAAACGATCTCACCGATCTGAGTTTCAACAACGTGATATTCAATGCTGTGTTCTTTGCAAAAGTCGGAAATAGACGAATAATCGCCCTTTTTACCTCCGAATCCGGGGTCAAGTGTCAGACCAACAATATCGTAATCAATACCTATAAATCGCTTTAGAAGCGACAAGCCATATAGCATGACCATGCTGTCCTTTCCTCCCGAAACGCCGACACATATCCTGTCACCATCATGGATAAGGTCAAATTCATGTATAGCCTTTCGCATATAACCCAAAATTTTCTGCATAATTACCTCCGCTATCAAATAAATTATAGAGAAACATTTTCATTAAATTATAACACAGTTTGAAGATTTTTGCAATTATATATTGCAAAAGAATGTGAAATGTATTATAATAAACTATAGAAACAAAAAGAAAGAGAGATAACTATGCCTTTTGATTTAAAAACTTTACTGATCGTCTCCGCTTTGATGATCGGTGTACTTGCGTTGACTGCAATTGTGTTGTTCCTTTTCTTTAGGCACACTTTTTACAGCTTGCTTTCATTTTTCGTAACAGATAACGGTAAAACAGGCGAGCATGAAAAGTTCCTTGAACCTGTAAAAAGTGTTAAGAGAAGAAAACAGAAAAGTGTATCCGAACCGTTAGTTGAGGTCTGCACTCTGGTAAGAAAATGCGATGATCGTATGCGTGTTATTGAAAAGGACGGAACTGAAAAGATAACAGACGGTTATTATGAGCTTACCTTTATTACCCGCAAGCAGAACGAATTGATCATAGCGTGTTCACCGGAGGTCTATGATAAGATACCTTTTGGCAAAGAGGGTTCGCTGACATACAGAAGAAATACACTTGTCAGATTCAGATACTATGAGAATAAAAACGAGATCGTCATTTCTGACTGATCGGAGGGCGGCTTAGCTGTGATGCCTATATATGTGGTCATGCGTGTTAACGTGGGAAACATAATCCACACAGTACTGCATGACAAAGATGTATGTGCACCGCCGTTAAGCTGCTCATATTTATTTAGAGGTGGAAAATATGGTAAATTTTGGCAATGATTGGGATGAACTCCTTAAAGATGAGTTTACTAAGGAGTACTACCTGCGTTTAAGGCAGACCCTTATAAACGAATACAGAACACAAAGGATATATCCCGGTATGTACGATATTTACAATGCAATGAAGCTGACATCATACAGTGATGTAAAGTGTGTGATAATCGGGCAGGACCCATATCACGGTGAGGGACAGGCTCACGGTCTGTCATTTTCAGTGCGAAAAGGTATAGCACCGCCGCCTTCACTTGTAAATATCTTCAAGGAGATAAGAGATGATACAGGCATCGACAATTTAGGAAAACACGGAGATCTGACGAAATGGGCGAAAAGCGGCGTACTTCTGCTTAATTCTGTGCTGACTGTACGTGCAGACCAGGCAAGGAGCCATCGTGGACTTGGCTGGGAATACTTTACAACTGATGTTATTAAGCTGCTGAATGAGCGTGAAAAGCCGATAGTGTTCATGCTTTGGGGAGGGGATGCAAAATCCAAACAGCAGTTCATCACCAACCCACAGCACCTTGTACTGAAAGCAGCACATCCGAGTCCGCTTTCTGCATATAACGGTTTTTTCGGATGCAGACATTTTTCAAAAGCAAATGCATTTCTCCGTGAACACGGAATGAGTGAAATAGATTGGAGCATCGATCAATGAGTATAAGAGATATTTTCAAGGATAAGACTGTTTTTTCATTTGAGGTCTTTCCGCCAAAAAAGACAAGTTCTATCGACGTAATTTACAAAACACTTGACGAATTACATGACCTTGCTCCGGACTTTATCAGCGTGACATTCAGTGCAGGCGGCAGCAGCAACAATACATACGCCCTTGATATCGCTTCACGTCTGAAAGAAAGCGGAGTAACTCCAATGATACATCTTCCATGTATCAATTATACAAAGTCAGAGATCACTGAAACTCTTGAGCAGATAAAAGCAAGAGGGATCGAAAATATTCTTGCGTTGCGTGGAGATATCAACCCTGATATACCGCCGAAACAGGATTTTGCCCATGCAAGTGATCTCATCGAGTTTATAAGACAGTATGGTGATTTTGATATTGCCGGAGCGTGTTACCCTGAGGTACACCCCGATGCCGATTCCATAGTTGATGACCTTCGCAACCTTAAAAAGAAGGTGGACGCAGGTGCTTCACATCTTATTACTCAGCTTTTCTTTGACAATGATGCATTTTATCAGTTCAGGGAAAAGGCTGAGCTTGCAGGCATTGATGTACCTATCGAAGCTGGTATCATGCCTGTAGTAAACAAAAATCAGATAGAGCGTATGGTAACTACCTGCGGTGCAAGTCTGCCTAATAAGTTTGTACGCATCATGCAGAAGTATGAGCATAACCCCGAGGCTCTCCGAGATGCAGGAATAGCCTATGCAGTTAATCAGATAGTAGACCTTGCAGCAAGCGGAGTTGACGGAATACACCTGTACACCATGAACAATGCCTATGTAGCACGAAAGATAAGCGAGGCTATATCAGGCATAATAGGAGCCTGATGAAGCTTGACCCTGTCTCCCTGGAGGAGGCTGCAAGGTATATGGGAGTCAGGGGGGACATTGATAACTCGGTCTATGAACTTCTGAACAGAGCGGATAAACTTGTAAGGGAAACACTTGAGCCTAAATATGTCTACAGAGAGACTGCTGCCGCTGTTACAGAGGATGGAGTAAAGCTCGAATGTATGGATACACCGCTGACAGGCAAAGACATTGTAAGCCATCTTAGCGGCTGTAAAAGGGCTGTACTTTTGGCTGTTACACTATCAGCAGGTGCTGATAAGCTGATACGACAGTATGCTGTAACTGATTTGGCTTTTTCTCTTGCCCTTGACTGTGTGTGCAGTGCAGCCGTTGAACAGATCTGTGAAAAGGCAGAGGAGGAGATATTTGCCGTTACAGACGCCCCCTACAGGACATGGAGATTCAGTCCCGGATATGGTGATCTTCCTCTTGATCTGCAAGGGGAATTGTTGTATGCACTTAATGCACAGCGCAGGATAGGTCTTACAGCTACAGAAAACAGTCTGCTTATACCTTCAAAATCAGTAACAGCAGTGATAGGCATATCTGATGCCCCTTTACATAAAGGAGCTAAAGGCTGTGCTGTATGTACCATGAGAAAAAGCTGTGCATACAGGGCAAGCGGAAAGAGATGCAAATAAGAAGGAGCATAAATGAGAAAGGTATTTACGGTCTGTAGTTATGATACTGTTTTTTTATTTTAGTAAATCAAGTGTAAATGATTTGTTTTCACTTTGTTAACATTGTATAGTCTTATATGTGATATGTTACTATTTTTTGGCCTTATTTCTATGGAATATGGATATTGACAGTGTGCAAGATAAAATGTTATAATTAAGGAAACAATAAGTGTTCTTATGCTCCTTTATTATCATGCAGGGAGCAGTCAGCGAATCAAACGTCGTATAACAAAGGAAAGGAGTTATACTATGAAGAAAACAAGGATCTACATATCTGCATTGATCATAAGTGCAATGTCAATGTCATTCTTATCCTGCAGCAGTTCAGGCAGCAGCTCTGTAAGTGAATCGAAAAAAGAGCTTGATTCCTCTGTAAGAGAGGAAATACACAATAATGCACAGAACAATGATCTTCTGACAGGTGAGCTTGAAAACAAGAAGATCAAGTGGCTGTCAGACTGGGACATTAACCCTGACAGTACAGGAAAGAATGTGCCGACAGAACTTGCAGTTTTTCAGGAGCGCTACGGCGGTGAGATCGAGTTCTATCCCACTACATATGAGAATCGTTACGATGATCTTGCGCAGTATATACAGTCAGGCGAGGGCATAGATTTCTTCTATGCAGGCAACCTTGATGCTTTCCCAAAGGGTGCTATCAAGGGTATGTTTGCACCTGTAGATGATTATATCGATTTCAGCAGCACATTGTGGGAGGATATACAGGAACTGAACGACAGCTTTATATGGAACGGCAGCCATTACCTCGTTGCTGTTGAAGCTACTGGCGATAACGTTGCAGTTGTATACAACAGAAAGACCGTTGCAGAAGCCGGTCTGGAAGACCCTAAGGACCTTTACGAAAGAGGCGAGTGGGACTGGGATACATTCCAGGATATGATGGAAAAATTTGCTGACCCCGCTAAACAGCATTACGGCATGGACGGATGGTGGTATGAGTTTGCTCTGCTCGATACTACGGGCGTTACCCCTGTAAGCATAGAAGATGGCAAGCTTGTAAATAACCTTAGTGATCCTGCTATAGAAAGAGCTGAAAACAGGCTTTATGACCTTTATCAAAAGGGCTGCCTTATGAATCTTGCCGATTTTGACTGGAATGTTCAGCCTGCATTTGTGGGCGAGGGCAAGACCTTATTCTATCCTGTAGGACTTTATGAGTTCTACACTGAGAAAAAACAGTGGACAGCCAAGTACGGTGAGGATGTATTCTTTGTTCCTATGCCTAAGGACCCCGATGCCGATGAACACTATATCCCTACGGGTATGAATTCATATATGTTCGTAAGCGGCGGTCAAAACCCTGAAGGCGTTGCTAAATACCTTGAGTGTAAGCGTTTTGCTATGCTTGATGAAGCTACCGCCGAACTGGGCGACAAGCAGTTCAGGGATGACTATGGATGGACAGACGAAATGCTGGAAATGAGGGATGAACTTAACCGTATAGCTACCGAAAACCCCGTCATCGATATCTCACGTGGTATTTCAGAGGATTGCGGCAAGGTGCTCGATGATGGTATGCGAAGTGCAGCAAAGGGTACACCTTGGAACGAAACATATGACACTATAAATTCTGTAATAGATAAATTTGTCAATGATATAAATTCAACACCGAATAAAGTCAATAAAGATCAAAATTAACAATTTGTTCTTGTTAACGTATGATAAAGGTATTGCAAATGACGGGAAAATATGCTATAATTATAGAAAAGAGAAAATAGCATATAATGCTGATATCAAAAAAGTATAGATGATTTGAAAGGAGGCAGCTTTCGTGGAAAAAGTTCTTGTAACAGGAGGATGCGGACTTATAGGTCAGCATATCGTCTCTGGTCTCCTCAAGAAGGGATTTGCCGTCATATCTGTAGATAAAGAAGAAAATGGATATAATGCCGGAAAGCAGAATTATACCTTTGTTTCTGCTGATATAACAGATAAAGATGCAATAGGCGATATCTTTGATAATAACAAGATCGATATTTTCGTTCACGCAGCCTGCACTGTAGATAATGACCTCGGACCTATAGTTACTGACAAGGAGGTCAAGGATTCCGCATTTGTAGATAAGTTTATTTTCAGATATGCTATGACAGAAAATGCAAGCAAAGTCGTGCTCCTCAGTACCGATCAGGTTTACGATTTTCCTAAGTCTCGTGAGCCTATCCGTGAGGATAACGATCTGAAAATAAACAGTAACTATGCTGCTTTGAAATTTGCATCGGAAAAAGCCCTCGTATCTGAGATGTCTCACCATCCGGATGTAATATGCTGTATATTGAGGTTCGCACCTGTATATACACTGAATTTTACCGATAATCTGCTGGCTAAGATCACAGACCCGAAGGACGGTTCACTGTTTGTATCGGGAAAGGGACAGTATGGCTTTCAGTTATGCTGTGTCCATAATCTCGTTGACTGTATACTCTGCTTTGCAAAACACGCAGATGATATGAGCTACGCAGGAATATATAACGTCAGTGACAAACTTCTGACAACTGCCGCTGATATTATAAGCTTTATGAGAGAACACTATAGTCTTGGTGCAGTAGTGCAGAAATCTCCGGGAAGCGCCATGTCAAAGCTGAAGGGACTTTTTGGCGGAAATAAAGAGGAAAAGACCAATTATAGGTACCTTGATATGTCTAAGCTGGAAAATAATAATATGCTCGACACCACTAAAGCGTCAAAGCTGACTAATTTCCGCTGGGATATTCATAATACCAAGTAAAGTTAAAACTGTTATTGTTAGTAAGATACCAATATAGAAGTTTTTGCCCCGAAGCGTTTAAAAATGCTTCGGGGCATTGTATTTTATACGGTTGCTAAGATAAATCAGAATTTGTGGAGGAGAATTTGTAGGGGACGTCGCCCTCGGCTTTCCGATAATTGGTGTTGTAGGGGCTGATGCCCACATCAGTCCGCCATTTCCAACGTGACAGCACGGGGCGATGTAGGCATCGGCTTGGTGTCTTTTCTACAGCGTGATGAATGTTACGCTGTAATAAAGAAAAAGGGGCATCAATGCCCCGAGAACTTTTATTCAATTACGGTATAATTATCAGCGGCGTTTTCTTTAGTAGCGTGCTCCGTAACGTTGAGCACCTTTACTTTAAGCGGACGAGTGCCCATATTTATTTCGATGATATCGCCGACTTTAACGTCATATGAGGCACGCTGAGGGCGACCGTTGACAACGATCTTTTCCGCATCGCAAGCTTCATTAGCGACAGTTCTGCGTTTTATAAGACGGGTAACTTTAAGGTATTTATCCAGTCTCATCAAATCACCTCATTTCAAAAATAAGGGACAGCCTGAGCTGTCCCTTTTGTAATTACTTATTAACAGCTTCCTTGAGACCTCTGCCAGCCTTGAAAGCAGGAGCCTTGCAGGGAGGACAAACCATCTTAGCCTTAGTCTTAGGATTGATGCAAGTCTTCTCGCCTCTCTCACGAACCTCGAAAGTACCGAAGCCTGTGATAGAAACCTTGTCGCCATTTTCGAGAGCTTCCTGGATAGCAGTGAGAGTAGCTTCGAGAGCTGAAGCAGCGTCTTTCTTAGTGCAGTTAGCCTTATCTGCGATAGAATTGATGAGTTCAGTTTTAGTCATTTTTATTTTCCTCCGATTTGTTTATAATGTTTTTAGCCTTGTCCCAGTAAACGTCAAGTTCTTCTATAGGGAGAGTTTTCATATCGATACCATCTTTTCTGACAAGTTCTTCAGTTACAGAGAAACGCTTGATGAACTTTTCAGTAGAGTTTTTCAAAGCCTGTTCAGCATCTATGCCGAGGTGTCTTGCAGCATTTACGCAGGAAAAGAGCAGATCGCCGAGTTCTTCTTCGACGAGAGCCTTATCGCCGCTTATTACAGCAGCATCCAGTTCTGACTTCTCGTTGGAGATACAAGCTATGGCGTCTTCTGCACAGCGGAAATCCATACCTGCACGCATAGCACGTTTGCCGACTTTCTGAGCTCTCATAAGAGCAGGCAGCGACTTTGCGACGCTGTTGAGCGTATCTGTATAGGTCTCCTGACCTTTGGTTTCCATTTTGATAGCATCCCAGTTTTTGAGGACCTGATCAGTCGTATCAGCTTTGACCTCACCGAAAACGTGCGGATGGCGTACAATGAGCTTTTTGCAGACCTCATCGCAGACATCGTCAAAGCGGAAGTTTTTAGCTTCTTCCTCTATTCTGCAATGGAATACTACCTGCAGCAGCACATCGCCGAGTTCTTCACGAAGAAGCGAAGTATCCTTAAGATCGATAGCTTCGATGACCTCGCAAGCTTCCTCGATAAGATCACTTCTTATAGATTCGTGAGTCTGTTCTCTGTCCCAGGGACAGCCGCCCTCGCTTCTGAGGAGTCTCATGATATCAAGAAGATCGTCGATGTTGTATCGTTCTTTCTGCTGATATTCGACCATTAGGAACACTCTCCTTAAAAGACAGGCTGTCAAAGCGATGTATTACCGCTTTAACACACCTTATTATAATACATTAAATTTCATCAAATTGCAACCCATTTCAACATTTTTGTGAATAAAGTTCAAGAATGTCCAAAAACAGGGGCTGCTTTGTACGTTTTGCCTTATCTGTCAACAAATCCTACCTTGTGGTAGACCTTTGAAACTATGCGCTGAGAGTACTTGAAAGCCTTGGCAGCGCCTTCTGTGTAGCATTGTTTCAGATAAGACTTATCAGCAATGAGCTGATCGAATTTAGTACGAACAGGCTCAAGGTGATCTGCAACAGCTTCACCTACAGCAAGCTTGAAGTCGCCGTAGCCCTTGCCTGCGAATTCCTTTTCGATAGCCTCGAAATCCTTGCCTGTAACGCATGAGTAGATAGCCATAAGATTGTTTATGCCATCCTTGCCTTCACGGCAGCAGACCTCAGCCTCGCTGTCGGTAACAGCTCTTTTGAACTTGCGGATGATGGTATCCTTATCATCGAGGATGAGTATACATGAGTTGGGATTCTCGTCGGATTTTGACATCTTCTTTGTTGGATCCTGAAGTGACATTACCTTAGCGCCTACGTCGATGATGTAAGGCTCAGGCAGAGTGAAGAAGTCGCCGTAGCGCTGATTGAAGCGCTGAGCGATAGTTCTTGCAAGCTCAAGATGCTGTTTCTGATCAACACCAACGGGAACAAAATCTGCATTGTAAGCGAGGATGTCAGCAGCCATCAGTGAAGGATAAGTAAACAGACCTGCATTTATATCCTCAGGGTGTTTCTGGCTCTTATCCTTGAACTGTGTCATACGTGAAAGCTCACCGAACTGTGTATTGCAGCAGAGCACCCAGTTAAGGAGAGCATGGGTAGGAACATGGCTCTGGATAAAGAGTATGGACTTTTCAGGATCAAGACCGCAAGCCATGAGCAGAGCGTAAGCAGCCATGCTGTTCTGGCGGAGTTTTGCAGGTTCCTGTTTTACTGTGATAGCGTGCATATCTGCGATACAGTAGATACAGTTGTAATCATCCTGTAGGGGAGCCCAGTTGCGTACAGCACCTATGTAGTTGCCGAGGGTAAATGTACCTGTAGGCTGTATAGCGCTGAATATGAGTTTTTTATCATCCATTGTGTGAGTTCTCCTTACTTGACTGCATTTCTTCTTTCAGCGTCATCCTTGAGCTGGCAGTTCCTGATCTCGCCGAGAACACGCTGATAGAGAACGTAGAATGCTCTAAGCTCAGGCTGATCCTCAGGGATAAGACCTGTGTGTATCTGTGTCTTATAAACACCGCCCTTAGTGAGAAGGAAAACATTGTTTGTTCTGCCTGTAGGGAGGTCAAACTTCTTTGTCTTTTCGCATTTTTTTACAAGCGGGCCTGCATTTGCAACGAGGTTATGAGCAGCCTGAACGAGATTTCTGTACTTCTGTGATGCGCCTGTATACTCACCGCCGTTGTTGAAATAGATGTTAGCAGCGCCGTTTATAAAGCAGACCATAGTTGTAAGAACTTCGGAAGACATGGGGATATCGATAACAACACCGAATACCTGATCTTTTTTGAAGTTGGTATTGAAGAAGTTAGCTGGGAAATTTATAGCCTGTGCTCTTGTCATGAGATATTTCTGGGTGACATTGTATCTGTCTGTTGATCTGTTTGGCATAATAATTATTCCTTTCAAATGTTTTTTATGTTTTATGGGCTGATAGCCGTATCAATGGTCAATCAAGCATTTCACGTGTCATACGTGCAAGTATCTCCATACCCTTTTCGATATCCTTGTTGGCAGGTGTGGAGTAGTTGAGGCGGAATGAGTGGCTCACTTCGCCGTCTGTGATGCTGAAAGCGTTTCCGGGAACTAAAGCGATCTTGTAATCCTTTACAGCCTTGGTGCAGAAAGCGTTCATATCGCAGTTATCGGGGAGGGTGCACCATATAAACAGGCCGCCCTCAGGTCTGATATAGCTTATCTTCTTTGAGAATCCGTTTTCGATATAAGAGCACATGAGGTCACACTTTTTCCTGTAGATATCACGAAGCTTTTTGAAGTGAGCTTCACGGTCAACAGTGCTCATAAAGCGGTGTGAAACTACCTGAGCCCATATATTTGAGTGGACGTCCGAGACCTGCTTGCAGACTACTATTTTCTGTATAATAGGAGCAGGAGCGGAAACAAATCCTGTTCTGAAGCCTGATGAGATTATCTTTGAGAATGTTGATGAGTAGATAACTCTGCCCTCGGTGTCCATGCTCTTGATAGTAGGGATGTTCTCGCCTGCGAATCTCAGTTCACCGTACGGGTCATCCTCAAGGATAATGAAATCATACTTCTTAGCCAGTTCATAGACAGCCTTTCTCTTTTCCAGAGACATAGTTCTGCCTGTAGGATTCTGGAAATTGGGGATAACATAGAGGAGCTTCACATTCGGCTCGGTCTTGAGAGCATTTTCCAGCTTGTTCAGGTCAAGGCCGTCCTCCTCCATGTCAATGCCCTTGAGGTTGACATTGTAAGAGCGGAAAGCGTTAAGTGAGCCGATAAAGCTTGGATTCTCGACCAGGAGAGTATCACCCTCATTGAGGAGCACCTTGCATGAGAGCTCGTTTGCCTGCTGACCGCCTGATGTGACGATAAGGTCATCGAATTCCTTATGGAAGCAGCCCTTTTCAGCCATCCATCCTTTGAGGAAATCACGGAGGGGAGTATAACCCTCTGTGATGTTGTACTGGAGGGCGAGGATGGGGTCATCCCTGAGAAGCTCGGCAGATATAGCGGCTATCTCCTCCTTGGGGAAAGCTTCAGGAGCAGGATTGCCTGCGGCAAATGAGATGACCTCCGGGTCAGATGTGAATTTGAGTATCTCACGGATAGCCGAAGCCTGTAGCTTGCTTACCTTATCTGAAAATTTATATTCCATGATAAAAATACCTTTCTCAGGACCTGCCAGTATTATCAATAAGCATCAGGTCCTTGTAGTTTTACGTGCAAAAGCACATGATCCATTTCATATTATACCACATAATTTCATTTTCTGCAACATATATTTTTGTTGAAGAAGATTTTTTTTGTGAGGGATGATATAACTGAAAAAGCAGAATTTCATAAAGGGCTCGATAATACTTATGTTGTCGGCGGCAGCCGCAAAGCTTTTGGGAGCGTTTTTCAAGATACCGCTGACGAACATACTGGGCGGCGTAGGCATGAGTTATTTCAGCTGCGCTTACAGTATATTCATGCCTGTGTATTCACTTACCGTAACAGGACTTACAGCGGCTGTAGCGAGAATGACAGCGAAAGCGGCAGCAGTCGGCGACAGTATGCAGGTGCAGAGCATAAGGCGTACTGCGCTGATATTGTTTTCACTGGCAGGTCTGGCAGGCAGTTTGCTTATCGCACTTCTTGCAAGGTCGTTCAGTATTCTTTCCATCGGTAATACAGATGCACAGGCGGCAATAGTGATGATAGCGCCGACGGTGTTTTTCGGCTGTATCACAGCAGTTGAGCGTGGTTATTACGAAGGGATGAGCAATATGTATCCCACAGCTGTCTCACAGGTAGCAGAGGGAGCTGTCAAGGTTGCGGCAGGACTGTGGCTTTGCGGATATGTCACAGCTCATCCCGATATGCTGCGCCGATTTTTCCCTGATATGGAGGATATGCGTGCAGGTGCAGCGGCGGCAGGCATATTTGGCGTTACTCTCTCATCAGTGGGGGCGTGGCTGTTTTTTGCGGTAATGTCGATGCTTTTGGGAAAACATAAAAAAAGCTCGTCAGAATGGAACATCAGCACTGCGAAAGAACTTACACGTACAGCACTTCCTACAGGTGTAAGTGCTGTTGTGACAAATCTGACGGCTCTTATAGATATGTGGACAGTGATAGGCTGCCTGCGGCCGGAAACGGCAGGAGTAAGCGGAATAGGTGCCGATGACATCCCACATTTTGTGTATGGTTCATTTTCGGGAATTGCCCTGACTGTATTCAATCTTGTACCATCGGTGACGAATATGCTGGGCAAGGGGGCACTTACCTGCGTGACGTCTGCATATGAAAGCAGAAACAGAGCTGCGTTGAGAAACAGTACAGTGCAGGCGCTTATAGTGTCAGCGGTGATAGCGCTGCCTGCGTCAGTGGGACTTGGCATACTCTCCCGTGAAGTGCTTGATATACTCTATCCCATGCAGAGCGATGAAGTGATGATATGTGTACAGCCTTTGCGGCTGCTTATGCCGGGGATGGTTTGCCTTTGCGTATCCTATCCGCTTTTCAGTATGCTTCAGGCGGTAGGAAAGCCTTCGCTGCCGCTGAAAATAATGCTTATTGGCACTGTATTGAAACTTGCGGGCAATCTGATACTCATTCCGATAATGGGAGTAGATGGCGCAGCATTATCCACATCGCTGTGCTATGGAGCAATATTACTGATATCACTTATCGCTTACCTGAGAGCGGCAGAAATAAAGCTGAGTCTGTCGCCTTTTGCAAAGGTGCTGTATTCCGGAGCAGTATGCGGCGGTGCTGCATATATTGCGGCTTCGGCAATGCGGAAAAGCGGAGCTTCTGATATAGCTGTACTGCTGATATCTGCGGCGGCAGGCGGTACTGCATATATCGCAATGCTGTATGCTCTTATGGGAGTACGCAAACAAAAAAAGACTGCCGCTGTATGACACAGTGCAGTCTGAGACAGCACCGCTCAAAGTACATCTCAGGAACTTTGGGCAGTGCTGTTTCTTGTTTATTTTACGTTCTGATTATCAGCTCAGTTCTTTTCTTCCTTTAAGATAGAAGCGTCAGGAGCCTTGATCTTGTCAGATGTTATATCTATCAGCATAACATCATCCTTATCGCTTGGTGAATCCTTAGTCGGGAAGAAGCCTACGGTAAAGCTCTCAGCGTTCTTATCAACGAGGAAACCGCCTACGATACCACTGAATTCGCCGTTTGCAGGGATCTCGAAAGGATCGTTGAAGTATGCATCATCCTTGAATCTTGACATAGCGAAAAGCTGTGTACGTACATCTGAGTATACTTCCTCGCCGTCAGGCATTATAAGGTAGAAATTGTTGAGTGTGCTGAGGCTGTAAGCTGAATTGGTATTATTCTTGATAGTGATATCGAAGTAAACGTATTTACAGCCCTCTGCTTCCATATTCTCAGGTGAGATAACGCTGTTAAGAGTAAAAACTGTATCATTAGCTGAAACAGACTGAAGCAGATCGGCTCTGATCTTGTTTTCGCCGACTACAACAGTTGTTGGCTCAACAGCTGAAAATGACTGTTCTGATACAGAAGTTTCTGATGTTCTGCGACATCCTGCGAAAGCACTTGCTGCTGCTATTACAGTAAGTGCAATAGCGGTGATCTTGTTTATATTCATATTTCTATTCCTCCGTTAAGGTGATCGTTACGAAAATAGTATAGCATAAAGAGAAGCCTCTGTCAAGAAAAAGGGGGTTACAATTTGGTTATCTTCTTCTCTTTTTGACCTGTCTGCGGATGTAGCGGAAGGTATGATCCTCACCTTTGTCCCTTAGCATGGTAAGAAGAAATTCCAGTTTGTCAGCAGTTTCCTTTGCTATCATTCTTTTCTGTTTAGCACGGAGAAAGTATTCAAGAGGCATATCATTTGTATATTTCTCTTTGTTGTATATCTTTGAGGCTGCAACACGGTCACAGAACATCTCAAAGATAAATATATCGGGCATAGGCACAGCCTCCATTTTTTTGGTGGATGTGCTGTAGTCTGTCCAGTATTCAAAGTGGTGGCGGTTTCTGCCCTTATGGTGCATCCATGCTTTTGAGCAGCCGGTTATTTCACGTTCTTTTTCGTTAGGGCTTCTGTTGCCCTGAAAGTAAAGTACACCGGGGATAAATTCGGTAGGCGAGTACTTTGAGAGGTCATGAAGCAGGCCTCTTATTGGTATACCTGCTTTTATGCAGTGTATCAGGACTTGCTTTCTGTGCTGGTTGACTGTTCTGAGATGTCCTTTGAAGTTGTGTGCCAGAGTTCTGATATCCATTTTACACAGCCTCATTAAGTACATTTCTTACATCGAGAACGCTGTTCTTCACGATGAGTTTTCCGCTTATTATCCTTCTGCCTTCGGAATATGAAGGGTCTATCAGCTTCTTGGCGATGATCTCTACTGCTGCCTCAGCCATTTTATTAAGGTCTACTTCTACAGTAGTTATAGTGGGGATGCATATACTGGAAACCGTATAATTATCATATCCCACCACAGATATATCCTCCGGAACACGGATGCCCTTTGATTTAAGTGCCGATATCACACGGAAGGCTGTTTCGTCGCAATTGCAGACAAAAGCAGTAGGCATATCTGTAGGGAAACTAATCTTTGAATTAAGTATGCCTTTTTCATCACGGTCATTTATGACCCATTCATCGTGGAATTCAAGCTGGTTCTCCATTATGCATTTGAGGTATCCGAGATAGCGGTCATTTATGCTGCTTGTAGCGTTGAGGGTGCCGAAGAAGCCTATTTTGCGGTGCCCCATTTCCACAAGGTAATCTGTTATCATGTATCCGCCGTGAAAGCTGTCGGAGTTGATGGAATCGATACTGTAACGGTTATCGTAGAAATCAACAAAAATTATCGGCATATTGACCTTGCTCAACTTATCTATAAAGCTTCTGCGTACTTGACCGATAACTATAAGTCCGTCTATTTTTTTATCGGTTATCATATTCGGGAGAACGCCCATATTTTCATTTTCTGTTTTTATACATTCATATATAGTACAGACGTTCAGCTGTGACAGACGGTTTGATATATTTGCGGTAAGCTCCCAGTAGAAAGTGCCTCTTGCACCAATAAAACGCTCAGCTGTGAGGATACCGACGTTTTTTCCGATCTTTGGCATAAGGACCTTTTTACGTTCGTTTTTGGTGTTTGAAGGCTTATAACCCATCTGGTCTGCGGTCTCGCAGATCTTTGCTCTCATCTGTTCGGAAACTCCGTCACGGCCTGCGAGAGCGTTTGAGACCGTAACAACGCTGACACCGAGTTTTTTAGCGATATCGAGCATTTTTACACCGTTTTTCATATTTATCACCCTTGTTAATTAAAGTTGATTTAACTGTGCTTATTATACCATGCTTTAATTAAAAAATAAAGGGTTTTGCAAAAACAATGTTGGATATGTCAAATTTTGAGCAGATTTTTGCGTAAATCAAACAACTAAAAGAAGGCGGACGACGGTCTGCTTCACCGGTTGAAACAGGTAAACATCAGATTAAATGTTTGCATAATGGAAAAATATAAATACCTGCTTGTGAAGAAAGATTCCGAGTATTCGTTAAAATATGTATGGACGGTCAGTGACCGCCCATAGTTTTTTACTCAGTATCATTCGCTCATGTTCTGAGCTTCGGTATCAGCCTGAGAGCGTGGGATATAGGGGATAACATCACTGTAGGATCCCCTTTCTTCCTCGTCCTCGGCTGAAGCAGGTATCAGCCCTGTCATGTCACTCATCGAAGCTGACGGGAGTGTGTATTCCAGTTCGCTTTTCTCAGGATCAGGTACAGGGATATTCTTTTTCTTCTTGCTCATATATTATCATCTCCCGACAATATGATGCCACGCTGCGACCTGTTTATTCATCTATCGGGAAAAAAATTGATATATTGGTGTAGACAAATTGACTAAAATATGATATAATATTTGTGAACTACTATAAAAAGCTGTTGCTGACAGCTATATCATGCCCGCATTTTTGGGGCAGGAAAGGAATGGATATGCTTCACGAGAAATCATGCGGTGCTATAGTTTACCGCAAGTTTCACGGAAATACAGAAATACTGCTGATAAAACACATCAACAGCGGCCATTGGTCTTTTCCGAAAGGTCATGTTGAAAAAGGCGAAACCGAGGTCGAAACTGCACGCCGTGAGATAATGGAGGAGACTTCGATAGACGTAATAATCGACCCTACATTCAGGGAGACGGTTACATATTCACCTAAAAAGGATACTGTCAAAGTTGTGGTATACTTCCTCGCTAAAGCAAAAAATGTGGATTTTGTGCCGCAGGAGGATGAGATCGCAGAGATAAGATGGGTGGATATATCTTATGCGGGAAATATCCTTTCATATGAAAATGACCGTACGATAGTCACAAAGCAAAAACAGCCATAAAAGAGGCGATATGACAAGAGCTTCAAACGTTCATAGACAGTGGATAAGTGAGGTTATTGTGTATTCTCAGGCAGTATACCGATCTCATTTATGAACAAATTGTAAACAATTCAAGGCCTGTATTGACTTACCGAAATAAAAGATATATACTTTAATTAGCACTCTAAGAGATAGAGTGCTAATTTTACTATGGAGATGTTCTTTA